>JAEZYO010000489.1 GCA_023419055.1 Pseudomonadota bacterium
TTCGCGTCGCAGGCGCCGCAATGCCTCGGATCGCGCTCGACGACGACGCACTCTTTGCCGCAGACGACGCAAGGCTCCCCGTCCTTGGACGCGATGAGATCGACGTTTCGCTCACCGCAAGCGCCGAGCAAGAGAAGCACCAGAGTGATTCCATGACGCGGCATCAGAACAGCACCTCACCACCGAAGGCCCCGGCGAGCAGCGGTTGTCCCGCTCGCACGACCGGTCGCTCGAGGAAGCGCACCACCGGCTGCGGCGAGAGCCAGAGGCAATCGAAGCGGCCCACGAGCTCGACCGCGACAGCGTCGCTCTCGTAGACGCGAAAGCTCGCTCCGGCGAGTCCACCGAACGTCGCGGTCCAGACGAGCTCGCTCTTCGCCTGAAGGCCGCGCAAGGTCTTGCTCTCCCCCGCGAGCGCATAGGCACCGCCGGACAGGCCGAAAAAAGGCGAAGCCGCGCGCCCGAAGAGAGGATCGATGCGCAAGCTCCCGAGCACGAGCGCCTGATCGAAGGTCGCCTCACCTTCGGGCTCCGCGATGCGCGTCTCCGCCGCCGATAGTGCGCGAACCTCGAGCCGTAGCGCCTCCAACCTGAACCCGACCGTCAGCATCGTCGCGACCGCGGCGGGAAGGCCGGATGGATGTCCCAGGACTTCGAGACCGAGACCCACCCCGAAGCGCGGCTCTCTCGGGACCGCCACCCGAGCTTCTGGCTCTTCGGACGAGAGCCCGCGGCCACGCAGGATCTCCACGCTGCGAAGCGCGAGGGTGCGTGAAGCATCGATGCCTTCGCCGTCCGAGCGAGCGGTCGCGAGCTCCCCGAGTTCGTGCGGCTGAGGGCGAGTCCAGATCTCCGCGACCAGACTCTTCCCGTCGCTCCGCACGCGAATCGCCGCGGGCGCGTTCGACTGCGTCGCCACGTTCTCGAGCTCTGCGTCCGCCTCCACTCGCGCGGCGTCCACCACGATGACCTCGTAGCCGCTCGCGTCGAGCTCCGCTCGAAGCTGCATGAAGGCACCTCGCTCCGCGTCGCTCGAGGTGTCAGGCTGAACGAGAGCGACCGCGAGCCCGGCGTGGGCAATACGACTGACGAGGACCAAGAGCGTGGAGAGGGCAAACGCCCTGAGCAGGCTCGCGAGGCTCACCGAGCCAGAGTACTAGCCTTTTTCGCGTAAGGGCCGCTCGGAAAGCGCCGCAGGTATTCTTCTGCTGCCTGGCGGGCCTCTTCCCGCCGGCCGAGGCGCGACAGCACCAGCATTCGCCGCCCCCGAGCCTCGGGAGCCAGCTTGCCACCCTCCGCGAGGTACTGGTCGTAGTAGCGGAGCGCGGAGCGGAGATCGTTCGCGTCGTCTGCCTGGCGACCGAGCAAGAAGGTAGCCGAAGCGGCGGCTTCCGTGCGCGGAAAGCGCGTACGCAGCGTCGAGAGCACTCGCTGGGCGAGCGCAGCCTCTCCCTGGAACCGAGCGGCGTCCGCGAGCGCTCGAAGGTCGCTCATCGATCCCGAAGCGAGCACCTCGTTCACGCCGCGCCGCTTCGCCGCCTGCAAGATCAGCGAGTAGTCGCCGCGCGAAAGGAGCTCGGACCAGCTCGCCTCCCGCGAGGCGGACGGGGTCCGAGGAACCTCCTGGATCGCCGGTGCCGGCACTTCAGCCGAGCTCGCTGCACTCGGCGACGGAGCGGGTGACGACTCCGGGCTCACGCGAAACTCTTCTTGCCCCGAGACGCGACGAGGCTCGTCGAGCCCTGGTCCAGTGACGATCACCGAACCCTGGCGCATCTTCAACGAGAGGGCCTGGCTCTTCCCCTCCCAGCTGAGCGCGAAGGCCGTACCCGTCACGTGAACCACGTACGGTCCTGCCTTGACCTCCCAGCGAGTGCCGGGGCGGTGCACGACGTCGAAGCTCGCGCTGCCGGTCTCGAGCGAGAGCACCTGCTTCTCGTCCTCGCTCTCGGTGATGCGCGCACGAGCTCCAGGCGAGAGCTCGACCTCGCTGCCGTCGTGGAAGCGAATGGCGAGCGACGAGTCGGCTTTCGCGGCGTAGTACTCGCCCACGTCACCGCGCACCTTACCCACGCGAAAACCCGCGTGGTCTTCGGACGAGTCGAGGAAGAGCGACCGGGCGCCCAACGTCGCCATCAGCATCGTCGCCGCCGCGACCGGGACCAGCAGAAATCTCCCTACCTTCGCGCGACGAGCGCGGAGCTCTCGCTCGCGAACCGCGGTCTCGATCAAACCTGCGCGCGCTGCAGCGTAGCCGACGTTGGGCGCGATGACCTCCTTCGACTTCCCGCGCTCGCCGCTCGCGAACGCTTCGCGCAGGAGCCTGCCGGCGGTGTGTGAGAGGGCGGACTTCATCGCGACCTCTCCAGGTAGTCGCGCAGGACCGGGTCGGCCTGGGCGACGGCTTCGAACGCGCGCTCCGCCCGCGAGATGCGGCGCTTGATCGTCGCCAGCGAGACGCCTTCGAGCCTCGCTATTTCGGTGAGCTCGAGCTCCTCCACGTGGCGCAGCACGAACAAGATCCGCGACGTGGAGTCCAAGCGATTGAGCGCGCGATCCAGCCGCTGCAGGCCCTCGCGGGCGAGTGGATCATCGTGGACCCAGTGAGTCACCTCGAGCTCGCCGAGACCGATGAAGCGCCGCAGCGCTCGTCGCCGGAGCTCGTTCTTCGCGAGCCGGATCGCGAAGCTTCCGACGAAGCTCGAGAACGCGCTCGGATCACGCAAGGTGGAGGCGCGGCGGATGACGGCCAGGAACGTCTCCTGAACCAGGTCGTCGATATCCGTCGCGTTGCCCAGCGTCCGGATGAGGAGCCGGCGAACGGTCGGCAAGTAGCGATCGAACAACTCCGCCACCGCGGCCGGCCGAGCCTCGATCACCCCGAGCAGGAGCTCGGCCTCGCTGCTCTTGCTGTACGAGAGGGCGATAACCTGCGACGAAGCGCGAGGCTCCGGGGCCGGGTCAGGGGCAGAAAGCGGCTGGGACGCCCACACAGCCCGCAGTGTGCCCGGGCAGGACCCACGGCTCAATAAACGGCGTCATGACGCGCCGCGGCGAAGCTCTGGCCCTTTTAATGCCTCGCCCCGGATCTCGGGACCCGGGTGCCGACACCGCGCGTCCTCCCGGGCCACGGCGTCGCGCGACTCCCGCGCCGTCCCTTCGAGTGAGACGATGAACCGGAGCTCGACCTCGACGTTCACGACTCGCGTGCTCTAGAGCGACAAACGGTGTGATCGAATGAGCCCGCCGCGAAGCGGCGGCGTGGGGTGGGCCCCGAATTTCCTCCTTCGAGGATCGCGAAGCACGTCACTTCCGCGGGGCGGCCTCACTACCGCGTACGAATCCTCGCTCGGGATTCGAAACGACTGCGCTGCGTCGTCGGCACTTCATGAAGCGAGCGGTTGTCACCAGTGCTCGTTTCGAGAACGAGGTAGAGCGGGAATATCCGCGCTTGCGCGGCGCATCACGACGTCGGAACACGCTCGAAAACCGTGTCCGAAAACGCCGTGCTTTGAATTCCGCAGTGCGCCACTCTTCGACGTACAAAGGTTCGCTCGCGAGCGCGTCGGCCCGGATGTTTCCGCGATCGCGAACGCGTGTGAGAGGCCTTGCAACCGATTCCGAGTCAGTGCATGAGGAGCTCCGCAGTCGGTGGCTCAGCCGCGCGAGAAAAGGCTCTTAACGAAGAGCGAGCCACATCGTCGTTCGGGCTGCACGCGGTGGACGCGTGGAGCTCTGGACGGTGGACGCCGTCGTGTTCGAACCATGGATACGCTCAAGATGAAGGCGAAGAACGAGACGGACTCGACGCCCCGCGCGGAGAGTGCTCCCGAGAGCCGAGATCGGGCGCCGTCCGACCATCCTCCGCCACCCGCCAAGCTTCCGTCTTGGCGCCCCACTGTCCCGGGTGTTCAACCTCGACCGACGCTCCACGGCGTACAGCCGCTCATCACGCTCCGCGGTCTCAGCGCCCCCACCGAGCACGACCTGCCGATTCAGCGCGACACTCCGCCCGAGGTCGTCGAAGCCCCCTTCGAGGTGCCGCCGATCAGCGCTCATCGCGTGCCGGCCGATCTGGAGCGCTACCTCAGCGGCGGCGAAGTGTCCGACGTCGGCCCCGCTTCCCCGCCCAACCGAGGGCTGATCGTTCCCAGGTGGAGCACGAGCGACTCGAGCCCGAGCTCGACGCGAGAACGCTTCGAGCGCCGAGAACGAGTCCGTCGCTAGGGCCTCGGCATCGCAGTCGGGTTCGGGACTTTCGCGCTCGTCGTCGGCGCCGTCGTGCTCTTGGGTTCGCCGGATCGAGCGAAACGCTCGACGCGAACGACGATGCCTGTCGCGCCTCCCGGCGTGAATCAACCTCTGGAGGTGCGCGAGGTCGTCCCTACCTCGCCTCCCGCCCCATCTCCCGTCGCCGAGCTCGCGCCACCGCCCCCGGAGCCATCGTCCGTAGTCGAAGCGGAGACGCTCCCGGTCTCCGGCGCCGAGCCCTCCGAGCGCGCGAACGCCGCGATCGCGGCCTTGAAAAAGCCGGCGCCTCCCGCTCCGCCGTCACGACGAAACTTGTTCTCGCAAGTGCCCGCGCGCCCCGCCGTGGATTGATTCGGAGTTCGACGCATGCCTTCCTCATCGCTTTCCTTTCGACGCCGCCTTTGCGCTCGTTCACTGGCTGCGCTGCTCCTCGTCCTCTCGCCCGAACTCCACGCGCAAGAAGCCACGCCGACGGACGCGTCGGTCCAGCTCAAGTACCGCCGCGCCATCCAGGCGTTCGAGCAGAAGCGCTGGGAAGAGTCGCGGCGGCTATTGGTCGAGCTCTGGGCGACGGCGCGGACGTACGACGTCGCCATCTCCCTCGTGCAGGTCGAATACCAGCTCGAGCGGCGCGCCGCGGCGGCGCGCTATCTCGCCTTCGCGCTCGATCACGCCCCGCCCACCGAGAGCTTGGCCAACCTCGAAGAGTACCGGAAGAACCTCGCGGAGCTCGAGGAGGTGGTCGGGCGCGCGCAGATCAACGCGACCAAGCCCGACGCCGAGCTTTACGTCGACGGCGAGCTCGTCGGGCGATCGCCGCTCGACGAGAACGTTTATCTCGAAGTGGGCAAGCACACGATCGAGGCGCGCCTCGGGACGAACACGGCGGCGAAGGTGATCGACGTGGTCGCGGGCAGCCGTCACGACGTGCGGCTCGAGTTCGCGAGCGCCCCAACACCGGCCCCGGCCACGGCCACGGCGGTTCGCCCGAAGCCTCTCCCCGCGAAGGTGCCCGAACGCTCCGAAGAGCCCGCCGATCGCAGTCTCTTACCCGCCCTGATCGGCGGAACGCTCGCGGCCGCCGGCATTGGGATGTTCGTCGGGTTCCGCGTCTCGGCGAGCTCCGACGACGACAGGATCGAGAGGCTCGCGCGCGAGCACGGCAGCTCCGGCTGCAGCGCTGCTGCGACACGTCCTGCCTCTTGCGAGGATCAGCGAGAGGCGCTCGAGAGCTACGACCGCAAGCGAGACTGGTCGACGGCTGGAGCCGCCGTCGCCGCCACCGCCATCGCCGGCACGGTAGGCTACTACCTCTTTTGGCCCCATCCTCGGCGTTCGCGCGAGACGGGTCAGCGCAAACCGGCCGACATTCGCGCCTCGCTCGGCACCGACGAGGCGACGCTCTGGGTCCAGGGATCCTTTTGAACGAGCGATGCGCATGCCTCATCGATTTCCGCTCTTCACTTCCACAGCGACGCTGGTCCTTGCCATCGGAACGACCGCCGTCAGCTGCTCGAACCGCGCCGAGGACTGCTCCGAAGCCTCCACGTGCCCTTCCGCCGCCGAAGGCAGCGCGGCGAGCGGTGGCGAAGCCGGAGCTCCCAGCGGAGCAGGCGGTGAATCGAACGCCGCCGGAAACGGCGCGGGCGGCGATGGAGAGGCGGGCGGTGGTGACGGCGCAGGCGGCCACGACGGCGGTCCGTGCGACTCCAGCAAGAGCCCGCTCGAAGAAACGTGCCTGATCGACGAGGAGCACGCAGTGTTCGTGGCGCCTTCGGGCAGTGACGACGACTCCGGCTCGCGAAAGGCTCCCGTGGCGACACTGACCCGAGCCATCGAGCTCGCCGCCTCCGAAAAGCTCGTCGTGGTGTGCAGCGGCAGCTACGACGAGAAGGTCGAGATCACGATCGGCGCGCGCGTCCACGGAGGCTTTTCGTGCGACGACTGGTCGCCGAGCGACGAGCGCCCGAGCTTCCGCCCAAGTGACGAGGGGTTCGCGCTCGAGATCGACGACGTGGACGATCCAGTCCTCATCGAACGGGTTTCGTTCGAGGTGAGCGCAGCGAGCCATCCCGGCGACTCAGCGATCGCGGCCTTCGTGCACTCGTCTTCCCAGGTCACGCTGCGGGAGGTGGAGCTCGTGGCGGGCGACGGCGCCTCGGGCAAGGACGGCGTCCTCACCGCTTTCGAGTTCCCGGAGCCTTCGACGTTGAACGGCAACCCCGAGGGTCCGGCGACGATGGGCGGCGGCGAGAAGATCTGCGCCTGTCAGAACGAAGAGCTGACGAGCGTCGGCGGACTCGGTGGGATGCCCGCAGCGAGCGGCGACCAAGGCACGGCCGGGTTGCCCACGCGTGAGGGGCCCGGCGGCGAGCCTGGAACAGCGGGCGCAGCGTGCAACAGCGGCGGCGGCGGCGGCGACGGCGCCGACGCTCTCCCGACTCCGAGCGCTCCGGGCGCAGCCGAATTGGGCTCGGCGTTGCCGAGCGGTTGGATCCCCCGTGACGGTGGACACGGCAGCGTCGGTCACCCCGGTCAAGGCGGCGGCGGCGGCGCGAGCCGAACCAGCGCCGGCCACGGAGGAGGAGGAGGCTGCGGCGGCTGCGGGGGCAACGGCGGCAAGGGTGGCCAGGGCGGCGGCGCTTCCATCGCGCTCTTGCTGGTCGACTCCCCCGTCACCCTCGAGGCTTGCTCACTCGACACCGGAGACGCGGGTCACGGTGGCAAGGGCGCCCCTGGACAGTCGGGCCAGCAAGGCTTCGGCAGCGGGGGGCTCCCCGTCAGCACGGTGAACTCCTGCGCGGGCGGGAACGGCGGCAAAGGCGGGAACGGCGGCGCGGGCGGAGGCGGCGCGGGCGGCGTATCGGCCGGGATCGTCTGGACGGGCAAGCTCGTCCCGAGCGTTTCCGGCGACACCTCCATCACGCACGGTGACGCCGGGCACGCGGGGCAAGGCGGCGCCGAGGACAACGCCGGCGTCGAAGGCAAAGCCCAGAAAATCCTGGCGCTCTGAAAGGGCTCCGGCGCGGAACGCGACTCGCAGCGCTGCGCGGCTTGCCCGGATAGTATACCCCCCTATACTATCGGCGCCGTGCACACCGTCCAGAACAAGAAGAAGCTCGTAGCGCGGGTACGACGCATCCGCGGACAGCTCGAAGCCGTCGAACGCGCGCTCGAGAACGAGGCCGAGTGCATCCAGGTGCTGCAGACGGTGACGTCGGCGCGAGGCGCCTTGAACGGCCTGGTCAGCGAGCTCATCGAGGGCCACCTCCGCACCCACGTGGTGGATCCGGCGCGAGCCAGCGCCGCCGAGCGGCGCGCCGTCGACGAAGTGGTCCAAGTGGTCAAGACGTACCTGAAGTGAGGCGCTCCATGAGGCAGGACGAACGGCAGGAATTCTTGGAAAGACTACGGCATTCGCACGATCACGGTGCCGCCATGGCCGAGCACGAGACCAGGACGCGCTGGGTCGTCTCGTTGACGCTCGCGATGATGGTGACGGAGCTCGCGGTCGGATACGCCACGCACTCGCTCGCGCTCACCGCGGACGGCTGGCACATGGCGACGCACGCCGGCGCGCTCGGCATGTCCGCGCTCGCGTACTGGTTCGCGCGCAGCCGCGCCGGCTCGAGCGCGTTCACGTTCGGCACCGGCAAGGTGCACGCGCTCGCCGGCTACACCAGCGCGGTGACGCTCGCGCTCGTCGCGCTGTGGATGGTGCTCGAGTCCGTACAGCGCCTGTTCGCGCCGGAGCCCGTCGCCTACGCGCAGGCGCTCCCCGTCGCGCTGCTCGGGTTGGTCGTGAACCTCGTCAGCGTGAAGCTGCTCCACACGGAGTCTCATCACCACGACCACGATCACGACGGCCACGATCACGACGGCCACGATCACGACCACAACCTGCGCGCCGCCTATTTCCACGTGCTCGCCGACGCCATGACGAGCCTGCTCGCGATTTTCGCGCTGCTCGGCGGGCGCTACTTCGGCTGGACCTTCCTCGACGCCGCGATGGGCATCGTCGGTGGGCTCGTGATCGCGCGCTGGAGCTACGGCCTCTGCCGGGCGGCGGCCGGCGAGCTCCTCGACGTCCTCCCCTCGACCGACCTCGCGAAGAGCGTTCGCGACAAGCTGGAGACGGCTTTCGACGAGACGCGCGTGGTGGATCTCCACTTGTGGAAGATCGGACCGCACGCTCGCGCCTGCATCGTCTCGCTCGCCGCCCGGTCTCCGGAAGCTCCGCTCACGTATCGAGAGGCCCTCGCCTCCGTCGCTCATTTCGAGCACCTGACGATCGAGGTCCACCCCCTGCCGAGGGCCAGCTGAAAACGACGCGTCGAGCTACTCGGCCTCTGCGGACGCTACCTCGGCGAGCAACGCTTCGAAACGACGCCCGTACTCGACGTAGAGCGCGAGCCGAGCTTCGGCGTCGCCTTCACCGGCGCGCCCCTCGTGGAACACCACCTTCATGTGGGGCTCCATCGAGAACCCGCCGTCGTAGCCGGACGCCAGCAGATCTCGAACGATGCGGCGCACCTGCCCCTGCCCTTCGCCGGGGAAGGTGTAAGTCATCTGCTTCGAGCTCGGATCCCAGACGCCGTCTTTGACGTGGACGTACGCAATGTGCGCTCTCACGTGCCGGTAGAACTCCCACGAGTCCTGCTTGGGATACGGCTCGGGCTTCGAGCGGTCGTCGCTGAACACCGGGTTGCCCGTGTCGAACACGAGCGCGAGGCCAGGCACGTTCTCGACGAGCTCGAGCGTGAACGGGTAGCCCATCCCGCCGTAGTTCATGCAGTTCTCGTGCACGGGAGTGAGCCCCTCGTCGCGAAATAGCGCGCAGAGCTCGCGCAGGCGCCGGAAGCGCTCCTCCTTCATCTGCTCGCTCGGCGCGCGGCCTTCGAGCACCGCGAAGCTCATGATCCGCACGAGCCGGGTACCGAGCCGCTTCATGCGCGGGATGGCCCGGCGCGCCTCGGCAAGCGAGCTGTCGAAGGGCTGGTCGATGCGCTTGCCCCAGTTGGCGATCGCCGAGCCGAAGCAGTTGATCTCGATGCCGGCGCGCTCGAGCTCGCTGCACACGAGCTCGAACTCCGCCTCGTCGAGGTCGTGCAGGTTCTTGCCGCCCACGTTGCGCGCCTCGATGTGCCTCCAGCCGAGCGCGCGCGTGGCTCGAATTTGTCCCTCCAAGTCGGGCGCTGCCTCGTCGGCGAACCCGGTCAGGTACATGGCACCTCTCCTCAGGCGCTCGCGAGCCCGCTCAGGTAGGCGAGGCTCTGGCGAGCCGAGTCGAACGCGTCGACCTCGAAATCGGCGTCCTGCTCGATGATGAACCACTCACAGCCGCTCGCCTCGGCGGCCGCGACGATGCGGGGGAAGTCGAGGTTGCCGTTGCCGAGCTCGGCGATGCGCGGCTTGTTGTCCGTGTTGATCCCGTAGTCCTTGAGGTGCACGAGCGGCAGGCGACCCTCGAGGCGCTCGCACCAGGCCACCGGATCGGAGCCGCCGGCCTGCACCCAGTACACGTCGATCTCGCCCTGCAAGAAGCGCGGATCGGTCTCGGCGTAGAGGATCTCGAGCAGCGGACGGCGACCGGCCTTTTTGAACTCGATCGCGTGGTTGTGATACGTGAGCCGGATCCCGGCTCGGGCGAGCTTCTCACCCGAACGGTTGAGCGCGCTCGCGAGGGACTTCGCGTCGGACTCGCCGGTGAGCGGCACGTGCGGGTAGGCGTAGGAGGTGTCCTTGCAGCCGAACACGCCCAGCGTCTCCACGACCTCCTCCGGGTTCTCGATGATCGTCTTCCCGGCCTCGTGGGTGGCGCAGACGCGGATGCCCTCGCCGTCGCAGATGCGCTTGAGCTCGGCCGTCGGGATCGGGCCCTGGCCGCTCATCTGCACGTTGCGGTACCCCATCTCGCGCAGCCGTTTCATGCTCGCCGCGAAGCTCGCGGCGTCTTTCAGGTGGGCGCGCACGGTCCAGAGCTGGAGCGCAATCTGATCTCGTTTCATGGGTTCGGGCCTCGGCCTTTCTTGGACTTGGAGATGAGCTCACGGAGCTTTTCTTCGTACGCGCGAGCATCGAGCGGTAGCTCGACGGTCCGCGCCTCGAGCGAGGAGAAGAGCATGGCGTTCGCGAGCTCGACGCTGCGGATCCCCTCGACCGCGGGGGCGATCAACGTCGAGTCGGCGCGCAGCGCGTCGACGAAGTTCTGCAGGATGCCGACGTGCTGAGGGCCGCTGTCGTCGAACGCGAACGCTTGCTCCTCGACCTTCGGCCCCGCGTAAAACTCGCTCGTGCTGCGCCCGAACGCCGCGGCAGACTCTTCATTTCGGTAGAAGCGCAGGCCGCCGTCCTCGACGACGACCTTGCCGAGATCGCCCGCGACCTCCAGCCGATTCGTGCCGGGAGACTCACCCGTCGTCGTGACGAACACGCCGGTCGCGCCGCTCTCGTACTCGAAGTACGCGGTGACCTGATCCTCGACCTCGATGTCGTGGAAGCGGCCGAACCCGCAGAAGGCGCGGACGCGCGCCGGCATCCCGAACAGCCACTGCCAAAGATCGATCTGGTGCGGCGATTGGTTGAGCAAGACGCCTCCGCCCTCGCCCGCCCAGGTCGCGCGCCAGCCACCGCTGCGATAGTAGGCTTCGGTCCGGAACCAGTTGGTGATGATCCAGTTCACTCGACGGAGCTCGCCGAGCTTCCCTCCGTCGATCAGCGACTTGAGCGTGACGTAGCGCGGGTCGGTGCGCTGATTGAACATCTCCGCGAAAATCTGGCTGCGCTTCGGTCGCCGCTCGTACGCCTGGAGCATCCGCTCGGCGTCCGCCTTGTGTACGGCGAGCGGCTTCTCCACCAGAACGGAGAGCCCCGACTCGAGCCCGCGCACGGCGCTGTTCGGATGATCGTAGTGAGGGGTCGCAACGACGAGCGCGTCGGCGATCTCGGCCTCGAGCAAGCCGTCGAGCGTGATGAAGCGCTCCACTCCCTCGAAGCGCTCGAGCGCCTTCGGGTCGATGTCGCACACGGCGCTCAGGCGCGCACCCGACACCTTGCCCTCGGCGAGGTTCTTGGCGTGCACGCTGCCCATCGCGCCCACGCCGACCACGGCCAGACTGAGCGCCGTCCGCTCCTCGGAGTTCGGCTCGTTCACGGTCGCGCGAACCTACCCTGCGCTCGCTGGGAGGGCCAGGCTGCGCCGCGAGTTCAGCGCGATTTACGACAACCGGAGCAGGTTTTGGAACGGTTTGCGCGACTTCCACCGGTAGGTACGAAAGGCGCGCGTGTCGGTCGAGACGATGCGGCCCGAGCCGAGCTCCTCGGCGAGGATCACGAGCGACGCGTCCGCGAGATCCATCGGAAGATCAGCGTACTTTCGCACGAGCGCGGACACGCGCGGCAGGTGCGCCCGAAGACAGATCGAAGATGCGGAACGCGCCCGCGGCCCCCCGCTCCACGAAGCGCTCGGCCGTAGGCACGCCGAGCCGAGTCGCCAGCAGGTGACACGTCTCCGTCAGGACGGGCCAGGTGGTGACGAGCTCTTCCCGAATGCCTCTGAGCGCGGCGCTAGCCTTCTCGTGATGCCGATCTGCCCTATTGGCGAGCGCCAACCAGAAGCCCGTGTCGGCGATGATCATCTGGCGGTCTTTCGGCCGAGCGAACGATTGAGCTCCGCCTTGTAGCTCGCGGAAAGATCGGCGGAGCCTTCCGCGCAACCTACGAAATCCGCCAGCAGGAGCGCTGGCTCTGCTGCGCGCGACACTTCCTCGTAGTAGCGCTCGACCGACGCCTTCAACACCTCGGTGGTCGACTGCCCCGTGCGTTCTCGAAGGTACTTGACCTTCCTGGCCAGCTCCGTGTCGACGCGGGCGTTGAGACGTTGTGTCATACGGATCGTATGACAGCCGCCTGGACGAGCGTCGAGTCGCGCATCAATAGCCCTCGGCCAGGATCCTACCGGGGGGCACGCCGGCCTCGTCGACGAGCAGGCGCCCGCAGGCTTCGACCATGTCCTTGGTTCCGCACAGGAAGACGCTCGGGTCACGCAGGTCGCGCGCGAGTGAGATCACGTGCTCCTGAACGCGACCGCGGAGACCGGACCAGGTCTCGTCGGGCTGACTCAGGGTACAGAGAAATCGAAAGTGCTCGTGGCGGCGCGCGAGCGCTTCGAGCTCGAGGCGCCACAAGATGTCGGGTTGCCGGCGGAACCCTGCGAGCAGGGTGATGTCCGCGACGTCGTCCACCCCGTCGAGCCGCGCCTGCAGGAGCGCGCGAAGCGGCGCGACGCCCGTCCCGGCGCCGACCAGGAGCGCGGAGCTTCCGGCGGGCGACCAGATCATGCGCCCGTACGGCCCGGCGAGCAGCAGCTCCGCGCCGACGGGTAACGGCGCGAGCAGCTCGCGGCCGCTCCCGGTACCGATCGCGAGATCGAACTCACCGGGTGCGCGCACGTCGGGAGCCGAGGCGATCGAGTACGGCAGCGGCAAGTCGGGAGCGCTCGGCGCGAAGAGCTCCACGTACTGACCCGGCGCCCACACGAATGGGCCGTCGCCCTCGACGCGAAAACGATAAGCGCAAACGTTCGGGGTGAGAGTGTCGCGCGCGAGCAGGCGGACCAACCGGCGAGGCAAGGGGTTGCTCACGGGGATTTCGGAATCAATGAGCTTAGCGTCCGGCGCGTCAAGTCGGTGGTTCTGCTCGGCCGGCCCGACTCTCTCCCACGAACTCCGGGCCTCGAGCGCCGCGGGCGGGTAAGCTTCCGTCGGGACCTGGCTCATGAACTTCTTCGGGCACGCCGCCGTGGCGACCGACTTCGAACGCGACCCCGCGTTCATCCTGGGCTCCATGCTGCCCGACTTCTGCAGCATGCTCGGCGCTCGCCCGCCTGCGCTGCACGACTCGCGGCTGATCGCCGGAGTACGGCTCCACCACGCGACCGATCTCGTCTTCCACGAGCTCGAGGCGTTTCAGCGCCTGTCGCGTGACGCGCACAAGAGCTTGCTCGCGCTAGGCCTCGGCCGAGGCGCCGCACGCGCCGTCGCTCACATCGGCGTGGAGCTCATGATCGACGACGTGCTCGCCGAACGACAGGTTCTACACTCAGCGTACATTTCCGCGCTCGAAATCAGCCGTGATCGAGACGTGGCTCGAGCGATCGAGTTCGAGCGGAGCGAGCACGAACGCTTCAGCTTCTTGATGGAGCGCTTGCTCGAACGCGGCGTCGTAGCAAATCCCCCCGCTTCCCTGCTCGCCGAGCGCTTGCGGAGAGCGCTGGCAGCCCGACCGAGGCTCGCGTTCTCCACGGACGAGACGCTGCTCGTCGAGGAATGGATTGTGCAAGCGCAGCCGGATGTCGTAGCATCCGTTCCGGCATTGACCGCAGCGCTGCTCGACCAGCTCCATCGCGCCATGGCCGGCTCGCCGGCCTCACGATGAGCTGCCTTCGTAAAAACCCCGAGCTACGGCAACTCACAGAGCACACTGAGCAGACATGAAGAACGCGAGGCTCCTCTCTCGTCCCCTCACCGCCCTTCTCGCGACCGCAGCCTTCGGGGTTGCGTTCATCGCGTCGAGTAGCGCGAGCGCGCAGATCAAGCAGCCCGGCGCGCACCCGCGTTACTCGGTGGAGCTCGATCCGCACCTCGTCCTCGCCTGGGACGGCCCGTTCAACAATCACTTCGACGACGAAGGCTTCGGTCTCGGTTTTCGGGCGACGATCCCCATCATCGAACAAGGCCCGATCACGAAGATCAACAACAGCCTCGGCATCGGCTTCGGCGGCGATTTCATCTTCTACGGTGACGGGCACTGCCGCTACCGCCGCTGGGACTTCGACGACGACTGCAGCGGCACTTCGCTCTACCTGCCGGTGGTCGCGCAGTGGAACTTCTGGCTCACGAAGTCGATCAGCGTCTTCGGCGAGCCCGGGCTCGCCATTCGGTACTCGAGCCTGCACCGCGAGTACCCTTGCGGCCCGGACGGCTTTTGCGAGGACGACGATACCGACCTCGATTTCATCCCGTTCGTCCTCTGGGGCGGCGGCCGCTTCCTGGTCGGCGACAACGTCGGGATCACCGTGCGCCTGGGCTGGCCTTACCTGGGGGTCGGCGTAGGGTTCCTGATCTGATAGGGTGACGTAACGAGACGTGGCCGCCGATCATCTGGGCTCTACCAATATCGCGGCCACGGTCTTTCGTGAGCTCCGGCGACAGATCCTGACCGGCGAGCTCTCGCCGGGCGAGCGGCTCCCGGGCGAGCGCGAGCTCGCGGCCCACTACGACACCAACCGCAACACGCTGCGCGAAGCCGTGCGCATGCTCGAGCAGGCGCGGCTGGTCACGGTTCGTCACGGGCAGGGCGTGACGGTGGCGGACTTCCGCAAGACCGGCACCCTCGAGCTCCTCGCGGCGTTCCTGGAGCACTCGCCCGATCTCTCGGAGAGCGCGCACCTGCTCGAAGACATTCTTCCCTCGCGCTTGCTCGTCATCGAGTTCGCGGCGCGCCTCGCGGTGCGTCGCGCCGACAAGGACGATCTCGCCCGCCTGCGCGACATCACCGACCTCATGATCGCCGCCTTCGATCGCGGCGATCCGATGGTGATAGCTCACGGGTTCCAGCGCTGGCTCGACGCGCTCATCGACGCGGGTCATTCGGTCGCCATCCGCTGGATCGCGAACCCGTTCCTCGAGGCGTATCGCGACTTGATGGATCGCTTTCCGGGGCTCTGGGTGCTCGAGCCGAGCTTTCCCCAGCACCTGCGCGACTTGATTTCCGCGATCGAGTCGAACGACGAGGAGCGCGCGATCACCGTCACCCGCAACTATTACCAGCGGGTCGACGGCGCGTTCATGCAGACCCTGGCCGCGGTCATGTCACGGCGCTCGAGCGCCCCGCCCGACTCCGAGAATCCAGGCTCCGAGTCGCCGCCTCGTCATCACTGAATCAGCCCGTGAACCGCGCGTCATCGGGCTCTCGTAGCGCCTCGCAGCGGCGAACGAAGCGTGCGGCGACGCGGCCCGCCGTCGCGAGCTCCGAAGGCTCGACGGCAGGCAGGGGCGCGCTGCTCTTCGTCGCCCAGTAGAGCAGCGGCCCCGGCTCCCCGCGGCGCAAGCTCGACAGTGCGCCCGCGGCGGACTTCGCGCTGTACGTACCGTCGAGGCTCGACAAGCCGGCGCTGGCGAAGATCTCGGTCGCTTCCCGCCCCTCGGGCGTGGGGCGGCCGTAACCCGCGCCGAGAAACTCCGGGTCGACGCGGAAGCGGGCGCCGAGCTCGCTCGGCCCGATCTCGGAACGAGGGTCGCCGGTGAGCTCTCGCAGCAAGGCCGAGGTGCGCGCCGCGAGCCGCACGACGCGCGCTCGAGCGGTCACCGGCCACGGAGAGACACGGACGGAGCAGAGCGCGGGCGGGCGGGAAAAGCCGATGCCGAGCCGCGCCGCGAGCGCCAGACCCACGAGGAGGCCAGCGGAGGTGCAGGTCGACCCCACGCCGACCAGCACGGTCTCGAGCAGCGGGCAAGCGCCGGCGCGCACTTGCAGGGCGAGCTCGAGCCCCGCGGACACGTAACCGAGCGCGCCGAGCGGTGTGGCCCCACCCGGGACCATCACGAAGCCGTTCCGCCCCGAGCGGCGAGCTCGGTGCCGCGCGAGGAGCATCCCGTAGGGTAGACAGGCCCAGTGCGGAAGGACGACGCGGTCCTTCGCGCGCGCGAGCGACACACGAAAGTTTTCGAGCGCAGCCGGCGACGGCGGCTGCGAGAACAAGACCACGCCCGGCTCGAGCCCGACCCGCGGCGCGTGGAGCACGGTCGCGGTCGCATGGTTCGACCCGAACGCGCCGGTCGCGTAGATGCGCGACGCGCCACGCCGCTCTGCCTCGGCGAACAAGAGCTCGAGCGTCCGCACCTTGTTGCCGCCGTAAACCGGAGAGGTGAGATCGTCTCGCTTGACGTAAAGTTCGGTGTGCGCGCCGACGGCTCTTGCGACCGGCGCGAACGACTCGACCGGAGTCGGAAGCTCACCGAGCGGACGCCACGGAAGCCTTCGCTCGAGGCTCGGCCAGATCTCGAACAGCGCTCGCTCCATGGAACTCGAGAACGCGACCGACCCTGGGCGTCCCTGGGCGCGGCCCGAGTCGACCTACACGTTTGAACACTGTATTTCCGTGAAGTAAAGTGATACGTCCGTTCACTAGTGAGCTGCTTCCACTGAGCAGCTCCGCCGGGAGCATGCCGAAGCCCAAGAAAACCAAGGCAAAGGAAAGCTCGTCCAAAGCGCCCGCTCGTCGGCGGGCCAAGGTCGAGAAGGCTGGCAGCCGTTCAGCGCCGAAGGCAGCCGCCAAGAAGAAGAGCGCGCGAGCGAAGACGGCGTCCCTGCGCTCTCCAAAGGGTGCCAAGCCCTCGCCCAAGTCCGTCAAGCGCCCCGGCGGGGCTGCCAAGGCGTCGGCAAAGTCGAGCAGGCCCTCGGAAAAGTCGGCCAGGCCTTCGGTGAAGGCTGCCCAGAGCTCCGCGAAGTCCGCCAACAGCTCCCGAAAGTCCGCCAACGCCTCCTCCCAGCGCGCCAAGTCGCCCCCTGCGCTCGCCACGCGCAGGACAGCGCAGGCCAAACCCGCCCTCGCGCCCGCCAAGTCGCAGAAGCCGACGCCGAAACGCCCGGCGGCGAGGCCGCTCGCGAAGGCGGTGGCCACGCCCGCCCCGGCGCTCGCTCCGGTGCCGACGCCCGCGGCCAAGCCTTTGCTGATTGGTGACGTCGTCAAAGTGCGAGCGAGCACCGAGCCCCCGGTGAAGGTGACCACGCCGCCCGTCATCACGGTCAAGGCCGCCGCAGCACGCCGCCCACCGGATGAACGCGCGCTCGCTCGCGTTCGCGACGTCGCGCGCCGGCTCGGTTACGGCGCGCTCCACCCCAAGCTCGAAAGGCTCGTGGAGAGCGCGCTCGCCGGGCAGGATGCGCTCGGGGTCGTTCAGCACGACGAAGACGCGGCCCTCGTCGCGCTCGCAGCGGCACCCGAGCTGCGAGAGCCTTGCTTTTTCGTTTCCCCGAGCGGCGCGGCGCTCCGAGCCGTCGAGGCTCGCGCGCTCGAGCTCGGCATCCCGGCGCTCCGGCTCGCCGCCAACGGGTCCCCCGCCGAGCGAACGCGAGCGCTGGCACGCATCGCGAAGGGTGGTCCACTCCTGGTCCTCACCGGCGCGGGGGAGCTCAGGTCCCGAGAGCTCGCGCAAGCGTGTGCCCGCGTCGGCGTCGGTCTGCTCGTCGTCGACGAAGCGCACGTGGCTTCGGCCTTCGGTCACGAGCTTCGGCCCTCGGTCGCCGAAATCGCGGCGGCGTCGGCTCGGCTCGGGCAACCTCCCACTGTCGCGCTCACGCGGCCCATCTCGCGGGCGGCGCGCGCAGACTTGATCGAGCGCTTGCGGCTGCGCAGCCCGGCGGTGATGGAGCTGCCTCTCGTGCGCGAATCGGTCG
>JAEZYO010000529.1 GCA_023419055.1 Pseudomonadota bacterium
GCTGAACGCTACGAGGAAAGCTTGCCTGGACTCGGCCACGAGTTCCTCGCCGAGATGCGTCAGCGCACGCTCGACGTCGCCGAGGCGCCCTCGAGGTTCCCGGTGTTCGGTAGCGTTCCAGGCGTGCGGTGCGCGCACGCGGTCGGGCGCCTCCCGCACCTGATCGTCTACATGAACGTCGGGGCCACCGTTCACGTGCTCGCATTCATGCATCCGCGACGCCGCCCTGGCTATTGGGCGAGCCGTGGACCGCTTCGTTGACGCGCGCGCGGCGAGCGCACGTCCCGGATGTCGTCGAGCTGGTCAGGGAGCTCCCTGAGTCTTGGCGACGAAATGCGACGCCGAGCGACACGGAGCGACAACGCCTCGCTTCCACCCTCCCCCACAAAAATCGGTGAACGTTGGCTCCGAGGTCGCCCCTGCGCCCGTCTTCAATTCCCGGCGCCTCCACTATGCCCGCAGCTGTGCTGCGGGCTTTCTTTTTGCCGGTTCATTGGACCTACTGACGGACAGGTTCGGATCTCTACCTCGCGGGTCCACCTTCCCTCCCGCCTCGCCGACGGTTTCAATTCCCGGCGCCTCCACCATAAGTACCTGAATTTTTCAGATTCAATCGTCAAAGGCCGGGGAACGAACCCGGTGCCCGAGGCTCGACCACGATGCCCGAGCCTTGGGGCAGGCCAGCGCTGCGCCCCCACCGGCGCACTTCGGGAGCACCCTGGTGAGGGCGTCAATGGCTCGCGTAGAGGTGCTGCGCGACCGCGATGAAGTGATAGGCCCACCCCGCCGCGCACGCGACGAGGGCGCCCGGCACGAGCACCCGCGCGAACAACACCTCCGCGCGCTTCCAACGGCTGTGCGCGATCTCGAGCTCCGTCCGCGCCGCGTGCAGTACCTGTCTCGCGAGCACCGGATCGATCGGCTCGCTTGGGAGCGCGCCTAGGATCGCCGCCGCGCCGCCGTCCGGCTCCGCTCCGGCGTGACGCTCCTGCTCTTCGAGTTGTCTCATGAGGCGCTCCTTCCTCGGCGGCCGGCCCACTTAGCTTCTCCCTGCGCAGCGGCTTCCGCAAGCTTCATGCGCGCGCGTCGCAACCGCTGCCGCACCGCCTCCGGCGAGAGCCCCAGCACCGCACCGGTCTGCGTTGCGTCGAGCCCCTCCCCCACGACGAGAAGCAGCACCTCGCGGTGCGCATCCGAGAGCTGCGCGAACGCGGCCTCCGCGCGCGCCGCCTCCGCCCGCGCCTCGGCGTCTTGATCGGGCGCGAGCGCGTGCTGGGGCGGCCCGCTGCCGAGCTCGAGCACGCGCGCGATGTCGAGCACCGCCCACCTCCTGTAGCTGCGGTGGCGGTTGCGCGCGACCGTGAAAAGCCACGCGCGCAGGTCCGTGTCGTCTCTCAGCCTCCTCGCCCCGCGCGTCACCGCGAGCCATGTCTCCTGGAAGAGGTCCTCGGCGAGGTGCTGGCGGCCCGACAGACGCAGCAAGAACGACCATATCCGCTCGTGGTACCGAGCGTAGACCTCGGCCAGCGCGCGGCCGTCACCGCGGCGCAACCGTCCCACGAGCAGGGACTCGTCCTCGTCCACGACCCAGAGAGCGCACGAGCCCGGGGAGCGTGACAATTAATTTCTTCGTCACGCCCGGCGCCGCCGCGCGCTCAGAGTTGCAAAGACCAAGGAGACGCGATGATTGAAATTTTCAGAGACGGCGGCTGGGGAATGTGGGCAATCCTGTTCGTGGGCATCCTCCTGATGGTGGAAGCGGCGCGCTTCGCGCATAAACCGGCCCCGAAGCGCCTCGGCTTCCTGTTGATGCTGGCGCTCTCCACCGTCTCTGCGAGCGTGGCCACGACGCTGATGGACGTCGCCAAGGTGTTCAGCGTGCTCGCCGACAAGGCCAAGATCCCGGACGATCAGCTCGTCCGCATCCTCTTCGCGGGGATGAAGGAGTGCATGTCGCCGGGGATGTTCGGCGCGGTGATCCTCACGATCACGGCGCTCCTCGTCGCGGTAGGGATGTTGCGGCGGGCACGCCCCGCGGAGGCGTGAGCGATCGCGCACTTGGGAGCACGATCTGACACTTCAGCGGGGGCAGCGTCGGTGCCGATTGTGCCTGATTGCTGCTCGATCGTGTTCGGCGGAGAATTCACTGCCGCTCGTCACCGGTAACATGGCGCGCTTCGAGGGCGTGCGTTCCGCTGGATACGGGCTCACGATCGAGAACTGGAAGACTTCTTGAGGAGAGCCTGGAGCAAGCCATGGCATTCACGTTTCGAGTCGACGATGTTGCGAAGGCCAGCGTTGCGCCCCCCACCCGCCCGTTACGCGAGCACCTGGGTGCGGTCATGGCCTTTGGAGGCGATGGCGAGCGGCGCGTACTGACGGGGCCCGGCGCCCAGGTGCATCCATTTCTAGGTGCGGTGCATGTGGCATTTGCAGAGCACCGTCCGCTCGTCCTGTCGCCTGACGTGGTGTGGCTCACCATCCTCGCCGGTGTAACGCAGCATGTGCGCCTCAACGCCGAAAGGCTGCGCGACCGGTTCGTCAGACACCGGGACAAGAAGCGCTTCGAGCTCGTCGTCAATGTCTCGTTGCGTCAGCAACCGGATGCCATCAGCGAGGTAGTGTCAGGATTTCGCGATTTGTTGGCCGAGGAAATCGGGCAGGGCACCGCGCGCCTTTTGACCTGCGACTTCTCGACCACTACCGAGATCGAGCGCATCGCTAGCGAGGTCATGCTACTCGACACGTTCTCGCCCTACTTCCAATACAGCGTGGTGTGCGTTTGCGGCATCCCGGAACTTACGCTGCTGGGCGACGCCGACGACTGGCAACAGATTCGCGAGCGCGTCGACATCGTCGCCGAGTTCGAGCTCGGGTGGTGGACCACATCGCTGGCGCCGATCCTCGACGAATTCGTGCGTGCCAGTCAGGGCGCTCCGAATGTCGCGTTCTTTCGCGACATCTATCAACCCGTCGACGCCTATGGGGGAGAAACGACTGTCGGATGGGCTGCACGCTTCTACCCCTACCTGTTCGAGTCGGGGCGCTACGACGTCAAGAACCCGCTGCTAGAAAGACCGCTGGATTGGCGCCCGAAGCCGAGCGAGAACATTTTCAAGAGCGAAGGCATCAGACCTGACCGTGTGCCCAACGCGCTCGGCGCGTGCCGCATCACGGTCGACGACCAGGTACTGGGCTCAAAGTATGCGCTGTCGGTGCGAGGAGGACTGGCAGGGATCGAAGTCGATGAACAAGGACGTCTCCTTCCTTTTGCCTGCTGGTCCGTCGTCGAGGACCGAGGCACGATGCGCGCCGTGATCGAATCGATTCGGGAGCGAGCCGATGCGCGTCATTCGGCGCCCGAACCGCCGCTCACGACCGAGCAGAACTTCTACGAACTGTTCCAGGAGGTCGTCGAGCTCGTCGAACTGAAGGACGCTTTTGGCGAGCTGCGCGTGTTCGAAGGCGCCGCAGAGTGGCGACTGCGTGCACCCAGTGAGCAGGTGCTGATCGAGATACCGAACCCCCCCCACTACATCGAGCCTGCCAAGCGCCTGATCGACCTAGCCGACGGATCGTTTCTCGCCTACGCAAGCCATCGTGACGCCGCGGGCTGGGGGTACTGCGTGGTGCACCTGCACGAGCGCGATCTGGAGCAAAAACCACTTGGAATGCATGCCGACGAGGTCACGGGCCTGACGCGCGCAACGCGCGGCCCCACGCAGGATCCTCATTTCAGGGCTCGCCTCGCCCGCACCGAAATCCCCATCGTGGCGCGCTCCCTCACCGAACTCTACGAACGCGCACTGGCATGCGACGGAAAGCTCGAGCTAGCGCCCGTCGGCTTCCTTTCTAACGACTAGACATTCCGAACCTACGAACGTACGTGCCCTGCGAACATCCCCACGCCGCCGGAGCTCGTCGGCGATCTGCGTCACCACGTCCCACCACTTCGCCCGAGACTAGCGCCCTGGCCAGCGCCGTCTCGACCACGTTCGAGAACTCGTAGGCTCGGACGATTCCGTCACAACGCCGGGGCACGCTCGAGCACGTCAGTTCACACTTTGGTCGGTCGCGAACTCGCTTTCGCCGCCGTCAATCGTTCCGTACTGCACGATCGCCGCGCTGGGTTCCGCGAGCGCTCGGGTATCCGCCGCTGCGCCGAGGATGGTTTCGGCGCGCTCGAGCCAGAGCTTGGCGCGTCGGCGCTCGAGAACGGCCAGGGCGCGCTCGCCGTCGGACGCGTTCACGGCAGCCCAGAAGCTCGCTCCGTGGCGATCGATCTTGTACATGATGGCGGGGTCGAGCTCGGGCAAGGTCACGACACGCCCGCCGAGGGCGACGAGGCGCTGATACGCCGCGGACGCCTCGAGCTGGCTGAAGTCTCGCGCGCGACCTTCGTTCTTGACGACGACGTATTCGACCGAGTCGCGGAAGTCGTCGAGCAGGCGCTCGAGGTGGGCGACCGAGTCGAAGCCACCGTCCGTCACGTGCCAGAGAACGAGACGCACGTCCATTTCGCGCGCGTAGGCGAGTACGTCGGTCGCGTCGACCCAGCGGCGAAGGGCTCGATGGCTCTGCGCCGGCAAGTCGACGAGAACGTGCCGTTCGGCGCCGAGCGCGCGATCGAGGATTTGATCGGCGCTTTCGAGGCGGTCGAGGTCGACCGGTTGCGTGAAGTCGGCGTAGCTGCGTTCGAGCGCGCCGTGCGATCGATCCGCGTCGAGCGCTGCGAACGCGAGTCCGCGATCGATGAACAGCTGAGCGAGCACGCGCGCGACCACGCTCTTGCCGACGCCACCCTTTTCTCCGCCAACGAGATGTACAGTACTCATGCGGGCCGTTTCGTTCATCGAGTGCGTGGCGTCAAGCGCGGGGCGATCGCCGATGTTGCGCGTGTTTCAGTGGCAATTTTGGGAAACGTCCGTCGCCGTGTTTCGCAATGCTGCATGACGTGTTTCGCGCAGCGAAGTGACGCCTGAATCGCTGCTTGGCGCGCGGCAGGCTGCGAGTAGGCTGCGCGCATGACGACACACGATCATGCGATCGCGGCCCTGTGCGGCGCCGGATTCGATCTCGGCACGGCGGAAGCCGCACTCAACGCGCTCGAAGGCGCGCGAGTTCGCCTGGCAGATGCCAACGCCGGGGAGTTCGTCTGCCGCTGGGTAGACGTGCGGGTGCGTGTCGTCCCGCCGGAAGCCGACACGATCATCCGCACGGTCACGCGCACGACGGACAGCGCATCGCAAAGCAGCACGCACTGGCTCGAGGGGCTCGAGGCGCCGCCGTTCGGGGCGTGACGCGGAGTCTGCGCTCGAGCCCTCCGTGTCCGTCACCCCGAGATTGGCCGGGGCGCATGAAACTCGCGCAGCGCCGGATCGACGATCAGACACAGCTCGCCTTTCATGCCGTCGGGATCTTGGAACCACACCGAGTGGAAGGCGCCCAGATCCTCGATCACGCCGCTACTCGCCTCACGTTCGATCAGGCGTTGGCGGATGGTTTCGAAGGCCTCGCTCGACGGAGCCGCGATGCCCAGGTGATCCAGGTGACCTCGCCGGAACATGTCCGGCAGCGCATTGCCGTGCGGGCTGCCAGAAACCGAGGCCGGGTGCAGCCAGCAACTGGGGCCGCAGCGCAAGATCGCGTGTCGGAAGGCGGGCGTCGTTTCCTCGAACAGAACGGGCATTTCGAACACCTCGCGGTAGAAGCTCACGAAGCGGTCGATGTCGCTCGTGAGCACGGCCACGTGATTGATACCGGTGACGAGACTCATGTCGCTACCTCCTTTCGCCGATGGCGTTGGCTCGGCTTCGCCCTAGAACTCGATCTGCTTTTCGATCTGGATTTCGTGCTGCGCGCGCGGGCGCCTTTCAAGAGCAAGTCGATGGCGAGCGCCGCTGCCTCCCCGGCCTCGGTACCGTCCATGTCCCAATATTCCCGTAGCGCGTGCCAGGTGGCAGCTTGACTGAGCAGCTGCACGATCGCCGCTAGACGACGCGCGTCGCCCGCGCTGAGATGCGGCGCCTCGGACTGCACCAGCCGCAGCGATGCGCGTTGCCGCTGCGCCTTCTGCTTCAAACGTGCCTGTCGGCCTTCGGGCGCCGTTAGCAACTCGCGCACCACCGGTGCCAGCGGGTCGAAGCCCGGAAAACACCGGCGCACCAGCGCCTTCAACGCCGCCGAGTCCTCCGGCAGCTGCCCCTGGAAGCCCAGGCGCGCGTTCGCCCACTCGAAAAGGCCCTCGAGCAGCGCTTCGCGCGTCGGGAAATAGCGGTAAAGCGTGCGCTCCGGCACGTCTGCTGCCTTTGCGACGCTGGCGAACGTCCATTGCCCATCCCGGCCGAGGGCGCGCTCCATCCCTTGCAAAATGCGCTCCCGAACCAGCGCGCTGCGCGCATCTGTCAGTGACACTGCCATGATGGCAGTAGAACTGCCACACGCGAACGATGCGGTCAAGGAGACGACCTCGAGCGGCGCCGAGCTTCGGCTCGCCGCGGCGAACCGCAGCGTCGACAGCGGGTACGCTCAACGGTTCGACGGAGCGCGCCGGTTTTGCCTTCGTTCGAATGTCCCCAACCCATCATGGAGAGGACGCGGTCGCGTCGCACGATGGCGTGCTGCAAGACGCCAGCCAGGTGCGCCAGAAACGTCGCCATGAGCGCCAGCGCCAGCCAAGTGTGAGCGCTTCTGAGAAGGGCGTAGGTGTGGAGGTTCTTCGCGAGCAGGTCTAAAAGCCGTACGCTGCCGAAAATCACGATCGGGTACTCGGCGGCTGACAGCATGGCGAGCCCAGTCAGGGGCAGCGCCAACATCGACACGTAGAGGGCAAGGTTGGCCGCGTTGGCGGCGACGGCCTCCAGGCGTGGCAGATGCCGAGCGAGCGACGGTGCCGGCCGCGTCAGACGGAGCAGCACGCGCAGCGGGAGCATTAGCAGGATGAGAAAGCCCAACGTTTCGTGCGTCGTGAGCAGCCAGCTGCGTGCAGCACTCACGGAGTGAGCCAGCCACAGGCCGCCCAGCAGCTGGAGGATGACGGCCACAGCCATGATCCAGTGCAGCGCGCGGAGCGCGGGGTGAAAGCGGGCCGGCGTGCTGGTCACGAGCCCTCGGCGCGACGGCGGAAAGACGCGGCATAGGCGGCTGAGCGGGCAGCAAGCAGCGGATCGGTTGACGGCTGGATGCCGGGCGGCAGCACCAGAGGATCGAAGTTCAGGTCACGGCAGCCGTCGGCCTCCTCGGGCGCTACGCGATCGACGACCAGCTCGCCTGCCGTCAGCGTCTTGCGTCCCGCGGGCCAGCGCAGCGTGGCGTCGCTCAGCGGATCGCCGGGCTCGGCCAGAGTGATCTCCAGCTTCCATCGTAGCGGGGCCTGCAGAACGCGCGCCCTCACGTCGTCGAACAGAAAATCGGGCGGCTGCTGGGCGAGCTTCTCTGACGCGATGGCCTCGAAAGGCGCTTCGGGCACCAAGGACCAACGCACTGGCTGCCGGGTGCCCGCGCGATCGACGAAGTAGAAAGCGTTGATGCCGTAGTAGGTACCGTTGGCGAAGCTCGACGGGATCGGCGCCTGCTTCAGGTAGTCGTTGAAGGCCCGTGTCTCCGGATGCTGGCTCAAGAAGGCCTGCACCGCGTTTGCGTCTGGCTTGCCACCCGGGCCCGGGCGCATGGCGACCTGGAGTGCGACGAAGTCTTCGGGACGTTTGACCGGGAAGATGGGGGTGTGGTCCATGGCGGTGCGCCATTCCTCGCCGTTGTCGGCGACCAGGCGCAGCGCCATGCCGCGGAACACCAAGCGGCCATCGGGGGCGTGCGGCTTGCCGCCGCCGGTCGAAAAGCGACCGACGACGCGCGACCTCGCCTCCGGCGCGAGCGAGCGCGCTCGGGTGAGCAAGCCTGCCTTGCCGTTCGAGTCGAAGTGACCGCTGAAGCAGGCTCCCTTGGCGTGAGCGCGACGGGCGGCTGGGTAGGTCCCGTCGCGGCGCTCGAGCGCGTCGACGATGCGGGTGGGAGTGACGCGGCCGCCGAAAACGGCGCCTGCGAACGCAAACACCGTCGCGGCCCCGCCGATGAGGGCGCAAACCAACGCTGGACGGATCACAGCTTGGAGGTCAATCGTCATGATTTCCTAGGGTTACGGCGACCAGGGCGGGCCGCCTCTTGGCCCATGGACGTCGCTGCGCCTCGGCTATTCCGAACCAAGTTCCGTGGAATAAAGGAAGGCCGGCGGCGTCTCATGCTGGCAAACGATGGCTGCGCTGGCTGATGACGAGATTCGCGCGGAGCTGCCCGGGCTGCGGCGTTTCGCTTTGTCACTCACGCGCGACGCGAGCGCCGCCGACGATCTGGTGCAAGCGAGCTTGGAGCGTGCGTTCGTACGCGAGGGGACGCGCAACGAGGGCGGCAACCTGCGAGCGTGGCTCTTCTCGATCTTGTACCGGCAGTTCTTGGACGGCCAGCGCGGTCGCCGACGGTTCGGACGCCTTCTCAGCGCGCTGCGGGCGCAGGTGGCGGACAGCACGGCCGGGACTCCCGAAGAGGTATTCTTCGCCAGCGCAGAGCTTCGCGCCTTCGTGCGGCTGCCGGAAGAACAGCGTGCAGTCTTGATGTTGGTGGCGGTCGAAGGGCTCGGTTACCGGGAAGCCGCAGAGGTGTTGGACGTGCCGATCGGGACGGTGATGTCGCGGCTCTCTCGCGCGCGGGCGGCGCTTTCGAAACTGAGCGAAGCGGCGCCGGCGCGACCGCTCAAGTTGGTGAAATGAGGCGGATGGCATACACCGAAGACGACCTGCAAGCATTCGTGGACGGCGAGCTGGACGAGGTGATGCGCGAGCGCTTCGACGCGCTCTTGGCCACGGATCCAGCGCTGGCCGCACGTGTAGCCGAGCTCCGGCAAACGGATGCGCGGCTGCGCACGGCGGTTTTGCAGGGGCTTTCGCGCCCGCCTCATCCGGAGCTCGATCCGGCGGCGATCCGACGGCGAACGCGGGGGCGCAGCGCGTCGCGGCAGCGGCTGGTGTTGGCGGCGGCATTGGCGCTGGCCTTGGGCGGCGCGGGCGGCTGGTACGCACGCGGCAGCGCATTGAACGAGCCGATGCAAGACGCGATGGATGCGCATCGTGTGTTCGCGCTCGACGCCCTGCCCATGGAGGTGAAAACGAGCGACCCGGTCGAGCTGCGGCACGCGCTCGAAGCGCGCATCCAGCGCACGTTACCCGTTGCCGATCTCACCCGCGACGGCTTCACGCTGCTCGGCGGGCGCGTGCTGTCCACGAGCGACGGCCCTGCCGCGCTCGTGCTCTACCAGGACCGCGAAGGTTCCAAGCTGAGCTTCTACCTTCGCCCGAGCTCCAAGACCGCGCCCGGTACTCGCGGTTCGCGCCAAGAAGGCGCTCTACTCGCCCAATACTGGTTCCAGAATGGCTATGGCTTCGCGCTCGTCGGCAAGGCCGCCGATCCGCGCACCGAACGTATCAAAGATCGCTTCGGCGCTGATTGCTGCGAGGTCAGGGCTCTGCCGGAGCGCTTCAGCCTCTGAGCGAGGCGCGTGTCCGAGTGCGAGCCGGGGTGAGAGCGACATGGACTTGAAACCGACTGAGGCTCCCGAGGTGACCGATTCGCTACGCGCCCGAGCGCTCTGCCTCGCCTGCATGCCACGCGGGGTTGCTCGCGAAGGCAGCCGCGCAATGGAGCGAGCAGAACCAGAACACGCGGTTCTGAAAACGCAGGCTGCCCGTCGCGCTGCGACGATCGATGGGCGTTCGGCACACGGGGTCGATGGGCGTGTCGGTATCGCCGAGCACGAGCGCGAGCGAGTAGAGCGGCACGAGATCTCGAACGTTCTTGAGCGGCACCGGGCCGAGCTCGGCCGTGGGGATCCCGGCCTCGCGCGCGGCTTCTTCGATCGGCTTCGTTCCGAGCACTTCCCCCGCGTACGCCTCTGCGGACACGCGGGCCGCGAGGTTCACCGCGGCGCCGAACACGTCGTTTCCGCGGACCACCGCCAGGCCGTGGTGCATGCCTGCGCGCAGCGTCGGCATGCGTGGATCCTGCGCCACCTCGTTGAACAGCCGCTCGACGAGCGCCACCCCCGAGGCCGCCGTGGGCGAGGCCACGAGCACGGCGTCACCGATGGTCTTGATCAGCTGATCGCTCGGGCCGAGCACCGAGCGCGTCTTGGCGAAGAAGCGGGTCGCCAGTTCCGCGGCGTCGTGATCACCCCGCGCCTCGGTCAGGGCCGTGAAGCCCGCCATGTCGACGAACGCGAACGTCGCTTCGATCCTCTTCGAGGTTTTGGCGGTGGGGGGACCGTTCACGCGCTAGCCAGGGTACCCGCTTTCTGGCGTGTGCGCAGCGGTGGTCGATCTGGGCGCGCGGCGCGAAATCGCCGAACGTCTGAGCCGCCCGGAGCAGCCGTGTGGCACGCGAGCCCACCTCGTCTTCCAGCGCCACCCGCTCGAACCCGAGCTCTAACCTGGCCTTTCGCGTCGCTAGCCGCGAACACAGCAGCCGCAGCCCGCCGCTGGTGAGAACGTGCCGGTCTGGTTGGACTCCAGCCAGCGACCCGTCTTCGAGCTGGTCAGGTCCAAGGTGATCTCCTTGCCGGCCGGTCCCGAGCCAGAGAGCCCGACCATGTCCGTCGTCGGCTCGACCTGGGTCACGATCTGAACGTTGTCAGGCACCTTGATCTTCAGGGTGACGACGCGCTTGACCGCGACGACCGACTTGCGCGCCTGCAGGACCTTGTCGACGTCGGCCGCGCTGAGCCCCGTCTGCTTTGCCACCGTAGAAACGACGTCACTGAAGGTCTTCGGGCCGGTCGCCAGCGTGGTCGGGCGCGAGACGGGGAGCTTGGTTTGAGCGGCAGCCGGGCGAGCGCCGAGCACCACGCCTCCGACCAGGGCAGTCGCCGTGGCCAGGAGCAGCTCCCTGCGACCGTTCGGCTCGGTGGGGGTGTCGATGGCTTCTCGAGGTGCCTCGTTCGAATCGTCCCGCTCGTTCGAATCGTCTCGACCGTCCATATTCAAGAGCCTCCTGGTCCTCGGAAGAGTTAGCTCTTCACCGGGCCGAGCGTCAACTCGGGGGCAGAAGCCTCGAGGAAACAGTGCCGCATCGACGAGCTCCGCCTAGGGGAAGGGGTGCGGGCGACCGCAGTCTTCCAGCTTGAACCTGGCGAGCGCTGCGCGCGGGGCGCTCGCGGCGCCGAAGCCGAACAGGGGCAGACCGGGAGCGACCACGCGCACGACCGTGTACCCGCACCAGGCGCAGTCGGGCGGCGTGATGTCCACTACCGCAGCGTCGGGCGCCACGTCGACGAGTTCGTCGAAGATGCGCTGATGAGGTGGCTCTTTCGGATCGAAGGGGGGCATGGCGGGCGTGCGACGGATCGCGTCCGAGAGCTCGGCGGCCCGCTCGGGACGAGCAGCATAATACAGGGGGTGGGCGATCGCCTCCGAGGTCCCGTCGAGCGGGCGCTCACGCGCCTCTGGCGGAATTGCGGAGAGCGTGTCCCACGCGAACGCCGCCTCGAGCGCAGCGTGCAGCGCGGCACCGCCGAGCGAGAGCCGGCACGCCGAGCCGAGAGCGACGAACGGATACGCGGGGGCAAGCGCCGCCGCCAACACCACCGGAACGTCGTCTCTCTCCGTCTGAAGCATTAGCAACAACTCGATGCCCGCCGCCTCGAGTCGCGCGACGAGCTCGCGCCCTTCCTGTGGCAGGACTTCGAGCGACAACCGCCGTCCGAGAACTCCGCGGTGCCAGCCGACGGTCAGCCGATAGCGTTCCAGCACCTCCCGAGCTGCAGCCGAGAGCGCCGCATCGCGGCTCGGACCAGCCGCGAGCCCGGTCGAGCACAACCGACCGAAGACGGGCTCGGGCAACTCACGCCGTCGCGTGAGCAGGACGGAGTGCGCGGGGACGAACAACTTTTGACCGTCAGCCAGACGCTCGCCCGCGACGAACGCCATGCGCGTCTCGGAGCCGAGCCGTTGCCAGCCGGTCTCGGCGAGCTGCTGCTCACTGAAGTCCGAGAGCGCGGCGAGCGGCGGCACGCGCGGCGCGAGCGCGCGGTGCGTCGCATAGATCAAGTCGCTCCCGCCATCGCACAGCGCGGCGTAACGCTCGACCGCTTCGCCGATCAGCCCAGCCAGCGCTTGCTCGACGCTGACGGCCTGGGAAGCAACACGCAGCGCTGGCTCGTCGAGCGGCACCGAAAGCGACGCGGTCGCTCCCGCGCAGAGGCGACCCGACTCACCCGATTGCCAGATGTCGTCGATGTGTACGAGTCCGAGCAGCGGATCGAGCAACGGACCCGCGCCGAGGGCTTCCTGGCCGATCGCGGGACGGTGCTGGCTTGCTGCGCAGGCCGCGCAGCCTGGCACGGGCAGGGCCAGGTGACGACTCACCCCGTCGTCGCGCGAAAGCGCCAGTGGCCGGACGGGCACCTCGCCGCCGGTTTCGTCCGCCAGCGCCGCTGCCAGCGGGCCGTCATCCGCCTCGCACACGTCCAGTTCTCCAACCACACTGGTTCCATTCCGCTGCAAGCGCTCGGCGATACACCGGAGACAAGGCGCGCGCGCGACGGCGTCCTCCGTGACGAAGCAGTCGCCCATGGAGGTGGCAATCCGGATGAAGTGTTTGGTCGACATGGGCGATTCTTGAATCCGGCCTGCCTTGACGGGCGCGCGGACCCAAAGAGATACTCGCCCGCAATGCTCAAGGGAATACGCGACGCTGCGGAGGGTGGACCCGCGGGCGTCGAAGCCGGGGGGACGGAGCGCACCCGAGAGCCGAGGCGGCGGCTACCTCACCTGCGCCTCACCCTGACGGATGCGTGCAACCTGAAGTGTGAGCACTGCCACGCGACCAAGGACGTGCGCCGAGCACAACTCATGCCTGTCGAGCAGGCGCTCCAGGCAGTACGAAGCTTCGCCGAGGGGCTCTCGCGAACCGGCTACGACCGCGCGGAGCTCAGCCTGTACGGCGGCGAGGCTCTGCTGAACCGAAAGGCGCTCGCGGCGGTGCTCGACTGGTTGAAGGGGCACGATGGCGCACCTCGCTTCTCGCTGATCCTGAACACCAACGGCCTCTTGCTCACGCCCGAGCTCGCTCGAGACGTCGCCGCGTGCGGAGGCCGAGTCCACATCAGCCTCGACGGCGCGAGCGAGGAGGCCAACCTGAGCCGCCCGGATCGGTTGGGACGTTCCTCGCTCGAGGGCGCCGTGCGCGCGCTCGGGCTGCTCGCGCAAGAAGGCGTTCCCTTTCAGATCAACGCGGTGCTGAGCCCGTACAACGTCGACCGCCTCGAGGAGCTCGTCGAGCTTGCCGTCACCTACGGCACCGAGCGCATCTTCCTTGCGCTGCCGGACGGGTACGCTGGCTGGCTCGAAGCGGACAGCCTCGCGCCGCGGCTGCTCGAAATCCAGGCGAGCGCTCTCCGCTCCGGCGTCGAGCTGACGGGCCCCTGGGACGTCGGCCAGCGCGAGGCTCTGCCCGACGAGCCGTGGCCTCCACTCAATCTGATCGTGCTTCCCGATGGCACGGCGCACCTGCCGCAGCTGCCAGCCGAACGCTTCGCGTCGGTGGACCAATTCTTCGCCGGATTCTTCGACTCGGCCGGCGCGACCGTCCCCAGGCCGTGGGCAGAAGCGCTCGCGGCGTGCGACGACTGCGAGCTCAGGCAGCGCTGCCGCGGCTACTTGAAGCTGATGACCACGTATCACACGGGGTCCCTTTTGGAGGCTCGCCACGAGTGCTCGGTCGCGCGCCGGGTCAACGAGCTGCGCGCGGCGAACGACGCGTACCTTCCGCTCTGGACCTCGCTCGACGCGCGGATCCAGGAGCTTGCGGCGGACACCTATCTCGTCGGCAACCGGCTGATACCTGGCGCCGAGCTCGAAGTGTCGGCGGACGTCGTCTCGCTGCTCGACTGGTTCGCTCGGCCGGGGGCGGTAGCGGCGCTCGCAGCCGAGGTCGACAGCGCTGATCTCGGGGCGGCGATCGAGCTCTTGGCGCAGCGCGGGATCTTGTGTCCGCCGGATCGGGACACCGATCGAGCTCTGCTGCGCGCGCTCGGCGCAACCCTTTACGACACCCAATCCGAAGGCCTGCTGTTCGCGGCGAACGACGCTTCCCTGCTCGGCCGCGCTGAGGTCGGGCGCTCGTGGTTCGAAGAGGCTCTGGCGCGCCTGCCCCGAGAGCTTAGGCCTCGCCGGACCCGCTTTGCCGTGCTCTTGACCCGCGATTCGGTCGCGCTCGGGCGCGCCATCGGAGCGCCGCAGGGCGCCGCTTGGATCGCAGCCACGGTGCTGCACTCCGTAGTGCTGGTGGACGTGCAAAAGCTGGAGCAGGCGGCCGCCTTCGGTGGCGCCGCCTGGCTCGCCGAGTACCGTCGCGGCTTGCTGCACGAGCTCACTCACCTCGGGCTGCGCCATGCGGGCGCTCGAGTGCCGCGCTGGCTCGAGGAAGGGATTTGCGAGCTGGTCTGCGAGCGCCCCGCTGACCCGCGACTCCTGCGAGCCGCACGCGCGCACGTCCCCGCCTTCAGCGCCTTCGTCCTCGAACGAGCGCGTTCGGGCGGAAGTGATCCCGGCGACGGGTTGCTCGCCCTCTCCCCCGCTCCGATCGACGAAAATCCAGCGTACACCCTCGCCCGCGACTTCGCGGAGCACCTGGCTCGCGAGAGCGGCGGGCTCGGCGAGCTGATCGGTCGGGTGCGCGCCGCCGGCGTGCGTGCACAGCTCGCGCCGGTCCCGGATCTGGCGAAAGAACTGGCGCGATGGACCGCCGAGCTCGAGCTCCGGCTCCTGGATGAGGCCGAGCCGGCGAAGAGCCGTCCCTACCGCGTGCTGCACGGCGCCGAGCGGTCGTTGCTTTACCATCGTCACCTCGGCGGTTACTGGATCTACGAGCATTCGGCCCATCGAGAGATCCTCGAGCTCGAACCGGAGCGAAACCTCGACGTCGATCAGGTGGCGGAGTGGATCGAGCGTGTTCCGCCGCAGAGCGATGTTCGACAGCGCTGGGACTCGAGCGCGTTCCGCGAGCGGCGGGTCCGACACCTGCGCCTGCACCTGCACACCGGCTGCAACCTGAGCTGCAGCTACTGCTATAACCGCGGTCCGGACAGCGATCGCATGCCGGTCGAGGTGGCGGCGCGCGCGGTGAAGGCGTTTCGCGACGGCATCCGGCCCGGGGACGAACAGCTCGCGACGATTCGCTTTTTCGGAGGCGAGCCGCTGATGAATTGGCCGGTGCTCGAGCACGTGCTCGACACGGCCTCGCGGGACTGGCCGGGAGCCGGACCGAGTTGGGTCCTGAACACCAACGGCACGCTGCTGCGTGATGAGCACGTCGCGCGCCTCGAACGCGAGGGCGCGCGGCTCAACGTCGGGCTGAGCCTCGACGGCGTCGGTGAGGTGCACGACCGCAAGCGCTCCTTGATCAACGGCAAGGGCAGCTACGCCGCCGTACGCCGCGCGGCGGAACGTCTCGCCGAGGCGCAGATCCCCCTCAACTTGATCATCGTCGTGGGCGCCCACAACCTGGAGCGACTCGACGGAGTGGTCGACTTCGCGCTGGAGCTGAAGGCTCGCTACGGTGGCTTCATCGGCGTGGGGCTCGAGCCGGTCGTGGATCGGAGCGGCTTCGGCGCCAACCACCCGGGGCTCGGCCCGGCGCACCGCCGCATCGTGGCGCGCTGCCAGGACAACGGCTTGTTCGTGTTCGGGAAGCTCTTGACCGCCTTCTTTGCGCTGACCGACACCCAGGCGGCGGACGATCACTTTTGCTCGGTGACAGGAGCCGAGATGTCGGTCGATCCGCGAGGCAATCTCGTGTTGTGCTCTGCCATCCCGGAGGCGCCCTTCGCGAGCCTCGAGCAAGTGGAGCGTCAAGGCCGCGTGCCGTTTCCCGAGCGCTACGTCGGGCGCCGCGCGAGCCAGATCGCGGAGTGCCGCGAGTGCGCCGTCTCCGGGCTTTGCGGCGGTGGGTGTGCCGCGCAAAGCGCGATGCTGCACGGGGACATCGCGGCCACGCCTGGAGAAACGTTCTGCGACCTGATGCGCCAAACCTTCGAGGACCAGCTGCGGCGAGTCCTCGCGCCGGCACGCCCCGGGGAGCAAACAGCGCCGTGATTACCGAGCGAATCGACGCCCAGGCAGCGAGGCAGCGCGCCGCCGCCCGTGCCGCGGCTCCCGGCCTGTTCACGATCGACTTGCAGGTCACCGAGCGCTGCAATCTTCGCTGCCAGCACTGCTACCAGGAAGACTACACGTACCCGCATCCGCCGTTCGAGACGCTGCTCTCCGTCGTACGGCAGTGCGCAGACTTCATCGACACCGCGCGCCGCTCTCCTTCGTTCGCCGGGGTCGGGGACATCCGGGCAAGCTTCACTTTGACGGGCGGCGAGCCCCTGGTGCACCCGCGCTTCTTCGACCTGCTCGACCAAATTTGCGCCGATTCCGGGCGCTTCTCGGCTCGCGTGCTGACGAACGCTACGCTCGTGGATCGAGCGATCGCGAGCGAGCTCTCACGGAGGCCGCTCGAGCTGATATCGATCAGCCTCGACGGGCTCGAGGGCACGCACGACCTCCGCCGGGGAAAGCACTCTTTCGCGCGCACGCTCCAAGGAATCGCGCACCTGGTCGCGGCGGACATCCCGACGGTGGTGTCCTTCACGGCGGGGCGCGACAACTACCGGGAGCTCCCCGAGGTCGCGCGTCTGGTCAAGGAGCTCGGAGTGCTCAGGTTGTGGTCCGACCGCATCGTCCCGACGGGCCAGGCCGACCGAGCGCAGGTGCTGAGCCCTCGCGAGGTCAAAGAGTACGTGACGCTGATGCACGAGGCAGCAGCGGCGCTGAACGAGCCTGGCCGCCACGGCTTCAAGTTGCTGCGCCATCGAGCGCTGCAGTTCCACGACCCTAGCGGGCTCGGCGGCGAAGACTCGGCAGCCGCGCCGTACCAGTGCTGGGCCGGCGTGTTCCCGCTCTCGATCCAGGCCGATGGCAGCGTGTACCCCTGCCGTCGCCTGCCGATCCCGGTGGGCAACGTGCGGGAAACGTCGCTGCTCGAGATCTACTCCGCTCACCCCACCATGCTCGCGCTGCGGAACCAGAGCGCCCCGTCGGGGTGCGGCGGCTGCCACAACGAGAAACAGTGCGCCGGCGGCCTGGTTTGCTTGACGTACGCCATGACCGGCGGCTTCGAGCAGCCCGATCCAGGCTGCTGGATCGCTCACGGCGAGGGGGATGCAGTGCGTCCCGAAGGGCCGCTGCTTCCGGCGGAGTCATTGGTTCGGCGCGCGCCTTCACGCTGAAGGCTTCGCGCGATCTGCTCCGTCGCCATAGGCGGCGCGATGCCCTTCCCGCACGGAACGGACCGCGCGCCGGGCGCGCTCGCCGTCGCTCTCCGCCTCGGCGTCG
>JAEZYO010000053.1 GCA_023419055.1 Pseudomonadota bacterium
CCCCTGGAAGGTCCAGTCGGAACGCGACCACGCGGCGCCGGCGCCGAGCACGAGACGCCGGTCGGCGCGACCTGTGAGCTGATCGATCTCGACGGTCGTCTCGATGGAGCCGCTGGTCGTGAGCTTGGGCCGCACCTTGTTCAGGTTCGGGCCCCAAACCTCGCTGTGAGAGACGGATGCGCGCGCTAGCGGGTGCACGCCGCGCTCGGAGTCGATGGTGAGCCCCGGCACCACCGAAGCGCCGACGCCGACTTCGCTCGTGGTGTTGCGGCCCCATCGCCGTTGCCAGCTCTCCACGACCCCCATGATTTCGGTCTCGGTGTCCGGCACCGAGTTCGCCGATGAGGTCGAGCGCCACTCGAATGCCGCGGTGGTCGCGAGCGAATCGATGCGCGACAGGACGTACCGGTATTCCACGCCGAAGCTCGGCCCGAACGCGAACGGGACCGTCAGGCGCGACTCCTCGTTGGTGCCGCCGCCCGCGAAGTAGCTGAGAGAGAACCCGAGGGACGCCCGGCGAGAAAGCACGAACGTGACGGACCCGCGCGTCTCGCTCGAGTAGTAGTCGGCCGACGTGGTGCCCGGCAGGAGGCCTGCTTGCTGCGGTGACTGCCCGGTCTGAGTGCCAGTGCCGTCCGTTCCGTCCGGGACCGTGCCGCCGTCGACGGTGCCGGTTCCGTCGGCCGGCGGTTGCTGCGTGGGATCCACGCCGTCGGCGGGGAGCCCGGTGGCGCCGAGACCGTTCAGCGCGGTAAACGTCCGGGTCCCGTAAGAGACGCGCTGCGAGAGCGCGATGTCCACCCGCTTGTAGTGCAGGGCGCTCGTCACCCCGGCGGTGTGCAAGAGGTCGCTCTGGTTCTGCTCGGTGAAATTCGTGAACGAGAGGCGAGGCTCGTACGTGAGCGTGAGGCGCACCCGCTCGAAGCCGATCGCGAGCTCCGCGCGGGCTCCCAGATCGGCGTCGAAGGCGCGCTCCGGCGAGGGATCGCTGGTGGTCGCGTCACCCGGGTGACGCAACCTCGCCTCCGTCCCCGCACCCAGGTTGAGGACGTAGTTCGGCGCTGCCGGTATGGACAGCAAGAGAACCGCGAGCAGCGGCGCCGGCGTCACTCTACGGAGATGACGTCGCCGTTCTGGAGCACGAAGCTCGCCGCGGCCGTGTCATTGTTGGTAAGCCCGTAGTAACTGAAGCGGATGCGCTGCGGCGGTGATTTCCGCACGACGTAGATCTGGTCGTAATCGGCGAACTCCGTGAGGCCGCCCGCCTGGGCGATCGCCTGGAGCACCCCGGAGCGCGCCTGGATGTTGTAAAGGCCGGGGCTCGCCGCCTCACCCACGACGGAGATTGAAATCGGCCGCGCCTCCTCCACCGCGACGGTGATGATGGGAGCGTTCAGAAAGCGCTGGAGCCCCTGGCCGAGGAGCTTTGCCACTTCGCCCGGCGTGCGACCGCGAACCTCGACGTCGCCGATCATCGAGAACGTGATGCGCCCGTCCGCGCGCACCCGCGTCTTCGTCGAAAAGCGCTCCTCGTTGTAGACCTTGATGTCGAGCAGATCGCCCGCGTCGACGCGATACAGGTCCTCCGGCGCGGCCCGCGCTTGCTCGGGCAGATCTTGGACCCAGACGTAGGTGTTCGGCGGGCCACAGCTCGACGCCGAGCCCGCGATGAAAAGGGCAGCTACGAGTGATCGAACGTTGGACGAGAGAGACACGCTCGGCTCTTAACTCAATTTTCTGCTCGCCGCAGCCACGCCGGAGACAAGGGTGCCCGTATCTTCGGCCGTGCGGACGGCGCACCGCGAGAAAAGCCGTGCATGTCCTCGCCCTCGGCAGAGCGCGAAAGGTCGCCCTCTCGGGAGCGAGCGGGCGCGGTCGATTGCGCAAACCGGAACGGCTCTCGCCCCGTCGCCTGGACCGAGAACGCGCGCTTCTGGGCCGAGGCGTCGAACCTTCGTTACTTTCGAGACGCGAGCCCGACTGCCCGAAGACGGCGGGGAAATCGCGAGCTCCCATTGCCAGCCTTTGAAAGGGGCGGTAGCAAGACGAGTTGGCGGTACGTCCCAAGTCCGTAGGCCCCCGAGGGCTCCTCACCCCGATGTCCCAATCGCCTCAGCTCGAGCCAAGGAGAGTCTCCTCGTTGCCGCCGGCCCAACCCTCCCGACCGGTGCGGACCGCGCCGCTCACCGCGCTCGCGACCGGCGGGGCCCTGTTTGCCGTCGTGGTGGCAAGCTTCACGGGGTACGCGTTTCTGAGCCGCGCGGTCTACCGCACGGCGGCCGTGGTCCAGCTCGAAGATCCCAAGGCCGTTCGTCGCGAGCTCCCCGAACCGCTCGAGGCCGCGCGCCGCCTGAGAGAGGTCACGCTCGATCGCCAGATGCTCGAGACCCTGGCGTCGAAGATCGAGCCGGTCCAAACCCCGGCCGCTCGCGTGGAGCTCGCGCGCCGCATCCGCGCAGCCACGGAAGTCGACACGGTAGACGGCAAGTCGTACGTGATCGCCTTCTCCGATTCCGAAGCAGAACGCGCGCAGTCGATCTGCAATCAGATCGCGAGCCGGGCCGCCGAGCGCTTGCCGAAGGTGCTCGAGCTTGCCCCCGGGCCGAGCCCGGAAGAAGCGGAACGGCAGAAGCGAACGGAGCGCATGATGGCGTTCCTCGCCGCGCACCCGGACGCCTGGTCCGCGAGCGACGCCCCTACCGAGAAGACGCGCTCGAACGATCCTGCTCTCAGCGCGCTGCGCGTCGAGCGCGACCGGCTCGTCGCCGATCTGGCGCGCGCCCAGGCCGCCGCCACGGAGGCAGCGTCCGACAATCCTTACGCCGAGTCCCCCTCCATCAAGCCGGATCAGATCAACGCGCGGTTGCGCGAGGTCGATCGCGCGCTCGCGGCTCGCAAGGACGCGCTCGAGACTTCGCAGCCGAAGAGCTCGAAGCTGACCCCGGAGCTTCGCGAAGAATGGCAGAAGCTCGTGAAGGACGTCGCGCAGGCGCCCACGGCGCCGCCGCCTCCGCCACCCTTACGTGCGCGGGTCTCCGAGCGTGCGGTCAAACCGGCGGGCCCCATCTCCCCGAACCGGAAGCTCCTGGTCGGGCTCGGCGCCGTACTCGGCCTCGTGGTGGGCGGACTCGGCGCGGCGCTCACCCTCGGCGTACAGAAGGCCGCCCGCAGGCGACAGAGCGCACCGCCTGGCCCGCGCCACATCGCCTCTTCGACGCCGCCGCCCACGCGAACCATCCTGAACTCCACCCTCGCGCTCGATAAGCCTCCAGAGCCGATCCGACCGAGCACGAAGCCTCCCGCGAACACCGAACCCGCTCCAGCTGGCGCTCCCGAACCGTATCGGATGAGCTCGAGCGTTCCTCCCCATTTTCAGGAAGCGCTTCAAGAAGGTAGCTTCAAGATCCCGCCGGCTCGCGTTCCGAGCATCTCGCCCGCGCCGATCCTCCCAGTGGCCGCAACGCCGGCCAAGGCCTTCACGCCTCCCCCGCCACCGATGACGCCGTCGCCCATCAAACCAGTGGCGGTGACGGAGCCCTCACCGGGCGTCACGGCGGCGCCCCAAGCCATCGCGACCAAGAACGGCAGCGAGCCGCCGAAGGCACCGACACCCGGCGCGTCGAAGAGCGCACCGCCGGCTGCCCCCGACCGAAAACCGAAAGCGGTCGTGGCGCCCCCCGTCGACGCCAGCGCGACCGCTGGGCCACAGCGCCGAGCGACCACCTCGTTCGAGGCGCCGCGGCCCGAAGGTCCCGCCGAGCCGCCCCGCCCGGCGGCTTCCCCGCTCGAGTCCATCCATCCGCCGTTCACTCCGCCCAACGACGATCGCGCGCGGCTCGAACGTAAGGTGCGAGCCACACCAAAGACCCTCGTCCTCGGCTCCGTGATCGCGCCCGTGATCCCGGCGGGACGCTCGACCCCGCCCCCTCCTCCACCCTCGAGCGCCAAGCAGAACCTGCGCGGCACCGGGTACAGCCACGTCAGCAGCAACCCGCCTGCCGTCGAGCAGGATCTGGTGCAGCCTCGTTCTGTCCCGCCAGGCTGGGCGCCCGATCCGAACGTCGCGCCCGAGTCCCGCCGCGAGCTCTGCGACAAGCTCTTCCCGCTCGCGCTCGACCGCTGCTTCGTGATCGCGGTCTCGGGCACGCCCGACCCCACGGAATCCAAGTCGCGAGTCGCCGCGGAGCTCGCCGTCTCGCTCGCCAAGAGCCAGCACCCGCGCGTGCTCCTGCTCGAGGGCAACCGAAACCGCCCTGCGGTTCATCGCCTCATGCGCGTGGACTTTGCCGCGGAGGGCCTCTCGCGTCAGCTCGAGTCGCGCGCTCGTGGCAACGCGGCTCCGTGGACGGTGAGGCGCTGCAGCGAGACGCTAGACGTCCTCGGCGAGGGATTGAACCGCGCGCCCGGCATGATGCTGACGCCCACGTTCACGACCGGCGTGAACGAGCTCAAGTCCTACTACGACTTCGTCATCATCGACGGGCCGTTTCTTTACGACTCCGCGGACTGCAAGGCGCTCGCGGGGATCGTCGACGGCGTCGTGCTCGTGTGCTCCGACGCGCGCGCGAAAGAGCGCCTGGAGCAGCTCACCCCATTCGGGGTGAAGTCGTTCCAGAGCGTCGTCCCGTACTCGACCTGAGGCTCAGCGCGGCGCGCCGTTTTCGGGTCGCGACGGCACCGGCCCACGGCGGATCTGCTCGTGGTAGCGCTCCGCGGTGCGCGACTTGCCGAAAAGGAGCGAGTCCCGCTCGAATCGCCGCAAGTAGTCGCGGTAGTCGCGCTCTTCCATGCGCGGCGCGCGCTTCATGCTCGCCTGCACGTAACCGACGAGGATGCCGAGCCCGCCGAGCACGTACGGCTGCTCCGCCATGCGATAGAGCGAGACGGCCGCGATGTAGTAGGGCGTCGAGCCCATGAAGTACTTGCCGCGGCCCCAGCGTTTGCGCCCGTTCCACAAGTTGACGTGGCTCGAGCCCATCTGGCGGAGGTGAATGATGCGAAGCTCCGGGTCGTCGACCGAGCTTGCGACCCAGCCCTTCATGCGGCAAAGGTGCCCGTCGATACCGTCCCAGCACACCTCGCGCACGAAGCCGCCGATGTCCTTGAAGCACGGCACCTTGTAGAACTTGATCGGTCCGACCGAGTTCTCGTCGCCGGTGCGCTCCCGGACGAGCTTGCCGTCCTCGGTCCGGAGGTGGAGCTTGCCGGAGAGGGTGCCGAGCCAGGGATCCGCTTCGAAGAGCTCCACCG
>JAEZYO010000550.1 GCA_023419055.1 Pseudomonadota bacterium
CTATCAACTTCTCGTAATAACCCCTGTTGACTGTCGAGGCGCGACTGTCGACTCTTCGCCCATGGCCAACGTTCACGGCGGGCGGCTCGTAGCGCGAGCGCTCAGGCGGCACGGAGTCGAGCACCTCTTCACGCTTTGCGGCGGGCACATCCAGGCCATCTACGACGGCTGCCTCGACGAAGGGATCCGCGTCGTGGACGTTCGCCACGAGCAGACGGCGGGGCACGCCGCGGACGCGTACTCGCGCGTGAGCTTGCGACCCGGAGTTTGCGCGGTCACTGCCGGCCCCGGCGTCACGGACGTGGTCACCGCGGTCGCCAACGCGCAGCGCGCGGGGGTTCCGATGATCTGTCTCGGAGGAGCGGGCCCGCTCGCGCTCGCGGACATGGGCTCGCTGCAAGACATGGATGCGGTCGGCCTGATGCGCTCCATCACGAAGAGCGCCGTCCGCGTCGCGGAGACTCGTCGCATCGAGGAGTACGTCGACGCGGCCTTCCGGATCGCGCAGAGCGGCACGCCGGGTCCCGTCTTTCTGGAGCTACCGCTCGACGTGCTGATGAACTTCGCAGCCGAGGCCGAAGGCGCGCGGCCTCCCGCGCCCATCGCGCGCCCCGGCGCGGCTCCCGGCGACGTGGAGAAGGTGGCGGCGCTGCTCGCGCAGGCGGAGCGCCCGATGTTGATCGTGGGCTCGGAGCTGCGGTTCTCGACTCGCCCCGAAGCGCTCGCCGATTTCCTCGCCGACGTGAAGCTGCCCTGCTTCGTGAGCGGCATGGCGCGCGGTGCGTTGCCCGCCGGCCACCCGTCGTTCTTCAGCCGCGTGCGGAAGACCGCGCTCAAGGGCACCGATCTCTTGATCGCGCTCGGCGTGCCGTTCGATTTCCGGCTCGACTACGGGCGCCCGGGGACGCTCGCGCCGGCGGCCAAGATCGTGCACGTCGGGATCGAGGCGGAGAGCCTCGGCAAGAACCGCGCGGTGGACGTCGCGGTTCACTCGGATCCCGGGCTGTTCCTCGCGGCGCTCCGTGAAGCCGTGAAGAGCAAGGAGTGCCCCTCCTGGCTCTCGACGCTGCGGACCGAAGAGATCAGCCGGCAGCAAAAGCTGGAAGCCGAGATCGCAAACTCCGGTGATCCGCCGAACCCGCTCCGCGTGTGCGCCGAGATCGGTGCGCGCCTCGGGCCCGACGACATCGTGATCGGCGACGGCGGCGATTTCGTGGCCACCGCGGCGAACGTGATCCCGCTCGCCTGGCCCCAGCTGTGGATGGATCCGGGTCCGCTCGGGACGCTCGGCATCGGGCCCGGCTTCGCCATGGCCGCGAAGCTCCTGCGCCCGAACTCGCGCGTCGTCATCGTCTACGGCGACGGCTCCTTCGGCCTGCACGCGCTCGAGTTCGAGGCGCTGATTCGCCAGAAGCTCCCGGTCGTGAGCGTGATCGGCAATGACGCCGCGTGGATGCAGATCCGACGCGGCCAGGTGCAGTTCTACGGAGAGCCGCGCGCCGTCGCCACCGGGCTCGAGTACACGCGCTACGAGCGGGTCGTGGAGGCGCTCGGCGGCAAGGGCTTCTGGGTGGACAAGCTCTCGGAGCTCGGGCCCGCCCTCGACGCCGCGTTCTCGAGCGACGTCGCGTCCTGCGTGAACGTGAAGCTCGGGGCGAGCGACTTCCGGAAGAACGCGATCTCCGTTTGAAACCGGCAGGAACGCGTTACTCGGGGGCGCCCGCCGCCCCGCTCGGCATCGGGTTCTGCTCTTTCTCGAGGTAGCGGAAGATGGTGCGCGGGTCGACGCCGAGATCGCGCGCCGTCTGCGTGCGGTTGCCGTTGTTGCGCTCGAGCACCTCGAGCACGTAACGGCGCTGGAAATCTTCCTTCGCCTTCTCGAGCGGGACGATCGGCGCCTGCGCCTCCGGCCCGAGATCGAGATCCTCGGGCCCGAGCAGGGTCTTGTCGCAGAGGACGAGCGCCTTCTTGATGCGGTTTTCGAGCTGGCGGATGTTGCCCGGCCAGGAGAACTTCCGGATCGCCGCGAGCGCCTGCGGGCTGAAACCGCGCACCGGGCTCCCGATCTCGTCGGCGTACTTGCTGAGCAACGCCTTCGCGATGATGAAGGTGTCGTCGCCTCGCTCGCGGAGCGGCGGGAGCCAGAGGTTCACGACGTTGAGCCGGTAGTAGAGGTCCTCGCGGAACTCGCCGGCCTTGATCATCTCCTCGAGGTTCCGGTTCGTGGCGGCGACGATCCGGATGTCGCACTTCTCCGGCCTGCTGTCGCCGACGCGGTAGACGACGCGCTCCTGGAGCGCGCGCAGAAGCTTCACCTGGAGCTGGAGCGGAAGCTCACCGATCTCGTCGAGGAAGAGCGTGCCCCCGTCCGCGAGCTGGAACTTGCCCGGACGGCTCGCGACGGCTCCCGTGAAGGCGCCCTTCACGTGACCGAACATCTCGCTCTCGATCAGGTTCTCCGGGATGGCGCCGGAGTTCACGGTGATGAACGGCCCGTTCGCCCGGTTCGAGCGGCGGTGGATCTCGCGCGCGATGAGCTCCTTGCCGGTGCCGGTCTCGCCCGTGATGAGCACGCTGATGTCGGTGCCGGCCACCTTCTGGAGCTTCCGGAACACCTCCATCATGGAGGGACAGGCCCCGATGATCTCACCGAAGCGCTTGTCCTTGAGCTCGGCGCTGAGCTTCTCTTTGTCGGCGCGGAGCGCGGACAGCAAGATCGCGTTCTGCAGGATGAGCGACGCCTGGCCGGCGAAGATGGTGACCAGATCGAGCTGGCGCCGATCGAACAGGTGCTTGATCTCGTCGTTGGCAACGTAGAGCGCTCCGACGATCTCTCCCTGGCTGAGGAGCGGCGCGCAGATCACGCTCGAGAGCTTGAGCGCGATGACGCTCTCGCTCTTGCCGAAGGTGGTGTCGGTGAGCGCGTCGCTGACGATCACCGGGCGCTTGGTCTCGATCACCTGACGCACGATGCTGTCGCTGATCGCGCCCGAAGCGTCCTCGATGAGCTCCTTCTGCACGTTGCGCGCCACGCGCACGCGCGGTGCGGACTCTTTGCCCTCGCCGGGATCGATCAGGAGCACGACCCCGCGCGCAGCGCCGGTGAGCTCGATGATGTCGTCGAGCAGCGTCTCGAGCAGCTCGTCGACCGATTTCACCGTCATGAGCCGCTCGCTGAACGCGTGCAGGCGACGGAGCCCGGCGATGTCGTTGTTCCCTTGCCGGTGCTCCGAGCGCGGCGGCTCGGCGCTCGGGAGCTCCGTGAACATGCTGAAGCCGAGCATCGCTCGACCGAGCTGAATGCGGTCGCCGTTGGCGAGGCGAGCGCGACGCTTCTTCTTCCCGTTGATCAGGATTTCGGCTTCGCGGTCGGTCTCCTCGAGCTGAAAATCTCGCCCGTTGAAGACGATCTGCGCGTGATGGCTGGCCACACTCGCGTCTGGTAGGTGGATGTCGTTACCCATCGCACGCCCGATCGTGGAGACGGGTTTATGCAGGGCCACGAGCACCGGAGCCCCCTCCGGCGGGAAATAGCGGATGGTCGCCATACAGCCACGGGAGCCTATCAGACATTTTCTCGCGGTTGCCGAGGGCAGGTTCGTGACACGGGTTTTCTCGGCGTTTTTGAGAAGCCGACCGCGACTCGGCCGGGGCGCTCCGATGCTCCGGCGGCGAGCTCCAAAGCGCGTCTCGACCGGGCGGGCCAACCGGTCGGCTCGCTCGGGCGTGACCTGCACGGGCTCGCCACGCGGAGCGCCCGAGCGCGCGCAGGAAGTCGCGCGCCTTCCCTCTGCGATAACGAGTGCTTGTCGTTCTCTCCTTGAAGCTCGTCGACAAAGCGCGGGCCGAGCGCTCGGGTTGAAATCGGCGCGGGTGCCCGCTGAACGACGCCGCATGAAAAGACGAAGGAGCCCGCTGCGTGACGGCGCGAAGCGCGAACAGCGCGAACCGTGAAAAACGCCGCAGTCGGGTGCGCAAGCGTTCCCCGGCCAAGGAGAATCGAGCACAGATCATGAACGCTGCCGAAAGCGCCCCTTCGAGCCCGGCGTCCGTTTGAAGATTTGCGCTTCCCTTCGGAAGGACCGGCTGGCTACTATGCAAAATTCGGTAGTGTCCGGTTCGTCCGGCTAGCGCCTCCGACCAACCGGCAAAGTCCGGTGTCGGGGTGACTGCACGCAATAGAGGACCAATCAAATGATCAAGACTAAGGCACTGAGTAGCGCCGCCGTGCTGGGAATGGTGGCCATGCTTTTCGCCGGCTGTGGCGACGGCGACAACACGAAGACCCAGGTCTGTAGGGCCGCGGAGGCGACGTGCCTCGAAGACACGAACGGGGGGCAAGTCTGCAGCGCCGACGGCACCGAGCTCGTGAACTTCAGCTGTGAAGAAGGCGAGACCTGCAGCAACGGCGCGTGCGTCGAAGAGTGTACGCCGGGAGAGTTCACGTGCGCAGGCAAGGCTGTCAGCCGCGTCTGCACCGACGCCGGCGACCAGTGGGAACCCGTCGTGTGCCCCGCGGGTACTGCGTGCGAGGAAGGTACCGGCTGCGTCCCGAGCGAGGAAGGTGTCGAGATCTGTACACCGGGCGAGTCCGTCTGCGCGAACGACAACACCGTCAAGACGTGTGATGACGACGGCGCCGGCTACTACTACTCGACCTGCCCCACGGGCGTCTCTTGCGAGGACGGCGAGTGCTCCTTCGACGCGAAGGCCAACTGCACCCCGCGCGACAAGGCGTGCGTGGACCGCGAGACCGCGGCCACCTGCAAGGACGACGGCACGGGTTGGACCATCACCGACTGCCCCGACGGCGTCTCCTGCTCCGACGGCGCTTGCCGCGGTTCGGGCTGCGTGGTGGGCGAGACCAAGTGCGATGAGCCGGACCTCCTGAGCATCGTCACGGGCGCGAGCGGCGGCCAGGGCGCGGTGGACTTCCGGGTCCTCTACACGTGCGTGGACGGCATCAACTGGGAGGTCACCCAGTGCGGCGCCGGTACGATCTGCACCTACGACAACATCCCCGCGGCCGAGGTCAACCGCTTCAGCGACGAGCTCGCCGAGTGGTACCTGCTCGCCTACGGCGGTGGCGGCAATCTCACGGATTTCCCGGAGCCGCCCGACACGAGCAACTCGGTTGCCTCGTGCAAGGCCCCCGAGTGTGACGCGCCCGCGGACAACTTCGTGATCATCACGCAGGCGATCCGCTACTTCGGCTTCTACGGCAACCCGCTCTCCCTCGAGTTCGCGCAATGCGGCGATGCCACGGACTCCTCGGTCGATCCGACGACCGCGTACTCCGTGTGCGAAGGTCTGCCTCCCTACCGCAACCTCGAGTGGTCGATCACCGAGTGCCCGGAGCCGACCACCTGCTCGACCGAGCTCGCTTACGGCGGTCCGTTCGTCGACGTCGTCCCGACCTGCTCGAGCGAGTGCGTGCCGGGCGAGGTTCGCTGCAGCGGCGGCTCACAGGGTATCCCCGGCTCGATCGATTCGACGCAGACCTGCGGCGAGGACGGCAAGTGGGGCGCTCCCGAGGAATGCCCCGTGATCGAGTACGACGGTGAAGAGGCCTACACCGGCGTCTGCGTGCCGGGTCACGCCGGTGGCGAGACCGTCGGTACCCAGACCGCGCGCTGCATCGACCCGGTCTGCGCCTATTGGGAGAAGTACACGAGCCCGTTCTACGGGCTGCCCGTTGCACAGGTCGGCGCGTGCACGCAGGACGGCTTGTTCCGTCTCTGCAACGACGAGGGCTTCCTCGAAGACGAAGAAGCCTGCGACACCGGCATTTGCACCAACTTCTACGGTGGCCTCGACAGCCCCGCCGCCGGTCAGGTCACCGGCTTCTGCGGGCCGGAGTGCGTGGACGGTGAGGCGGTGTGCTTCAGCGGCAACTCCCTACGCAAATGCGTCGACGGCGAGTGGGAGCTCGAGCTCGAGGTTTGCGACGCCGACGTGTCTTGCTACGGGTACGAGATATCCTACGGCTTCTATGGTGCGATCTGCGGCGAGTGCGCGCCGGGCGAGTCGTACTGCGACGGTGACGTGGTCGTCACGTGCGAAGCCGGCGTGTGGGTCGAGGACGAGTGCTCGTACGGCACCTGCGTCTTCTACGGTGACTTCGCCCATTGCGAGGCGCCCTGCCTCGAAGGCGTGGAGTACTGCAGCAGCGGCGACGGCTCGTCGACCTACAGCGAGTGCGTGAACGGGCAGATGGTGGAGAAGACCTGCGACGCCGGCACGTCCTGCCGTATCGACGACGGCGGACAGCACTACGCCTGCGTGGAGTGCCTCGGGACCAAGACGGGCGGCAACTCGTTCCACCTCGTCGACGGGTACTGCAACGCGGCGGGTGACGTCGTGACCTGCGGCTCCAACAACGAGTACGGCAGCGCCAAGAACTGCGACGGCACGTGCTCCAGCAACTTCGCTGCGAGCGACACGGCCCCGCTGTCCTCGAGCTACGCGTACTGCGGCCCGGCGGCTCCCCCCGCAGTCCAGTAAGCGAGCACACCGCTAACGCCTACCGGGGCGAGGGATCGGCGCTGCAGGGCGTCGGGCGCTCGCCCCGAGCGTTTTTGTGGGCGTGGAGAGGGCAATGAGCAACGTCACGCGGTGGCGGTGCGCAGGCAGCATCCCGAGCGTATTTTCGCCGTATCCCATGCCGCGAGTTGCAGAAGATGGTCGCCGCTTCACGAGACGCGCGATCAAAGGTGCAGCTATCGGGAGTTGCGGGAGCAGTCACCAAAGACTCGGACACCGCCGAGGACCGGTAACCACCCTGGTGATCGCGAAGGGAGCCGTCCAACTTCCTCGGCGGGCGCCGCTATTCGTGGAATTAGCGAAATGAAGACGGCGCTGCGATGGCTCCTGGGCATTCGAACTGGACTGTCACGGGAACAGGCGTTGCAGAAGGCACAGACGTTCGCCGAGGAACGCCAACTGTCGCGGCGGCAACGTCAATGTCTGCGTCAGGATCTCTGACGGGTCGATAGCGTCTTCGCATTTTGCAGAGCGATGAGCAGGTCCCTTCCCTCACCACCCACCACAGAAGCGGCGTTCGAGGCGCGAGCCCAAGATCACCCGTGATCCGCTCTGCGGCCGAGCATAGAAGCCTGACGGGGTTCGTCCTGGAACGCTTGGGCAGGGCTGAACGACCGGAAGAGTCTTCGCCCGGCTTCAGAAGCTCCCGCCGGCGATGAATCCAGCAGAGTCTTCTGACATGGTGGGCGCGAGGTAATCGAGGCGGAAGGCTTGGCTATTCGTGAGTGAGGCGAGCCCGGAGTCCCCTGCCCCTGCGCCGAGGAGCGCGCCGGCGCCGACGCCGAGCAGCGTGGCGGTGCCCATGAAGAGGAAGCCGCGCTTGGCGGGCGGCCCGCCTTCGTCGGCGTAGAACAAGAACACTGGGAGTGACGCCGCGGCGCCGATTCCGCCGCCGATCCACATCCAGCCGAGCTCGCCGTAGGTCGGGTAGTAGAAGCTCGAGAGCGCGCCGCTCACGACGAGCCCCGCGTTGAAGCCGATCAAGCCGCCGAGCGAGGCGCTGTCGTTGGCCACGCCGTAGCCGACTCCCTCCGCCGAGGCGCCGTAGCCGAACATGGAGCCCGCGACGGTGCCCCAGAGCGCGGCGCTCCCGATGAAGGCGCTGCTCTTCGGTGACGGCTCTTGATAGTAGCCGACCACGTAGCCGCCGACCGCGCCGAGCGTGGAGCCGATCGCCATGGCTCGAGCGAGGCCCACGAAGCCCCACTCGTCCTCTTCGTCCGCGGTCACGAACTGATGGCCCGCGATGCCGACGCCTTCACCCGCGCCGATCAACATGCCGAGCGAGATCGCAGCGGGCATGCCGCGATCCATGCTCGGCTGGTCGAGCGCGTACACGCCCACCGGTGCGGCGAGGCCGAGGATGGCGGGCGGGATGAGGAAGATCCCCGGATCGTCGATACCGATCTCCGAGCTGACCCAAACACCCATCCCCACGCCGTACGCGACCGAGGTCGCGTACAGCACGCCGATCTCGCCGGCGGAGCGGTCGTCGTTCTTCGGTGGGGGGTAATAAGGCTGCTGGTAACCGGGTTGCCCGTACTGAGGCTGGCCGTACTGCGGCTGGCCGTACTGCGGCTGCCCATACTGCGGCTGCCCGTACTGCGGCTGCCCGTACTGAGGCTGCCCATACTGCGGCTGGCCGTACTGGGGCTGCGCTGGCGGTGGCTGGCCGTATTGCGGCTGTGCGGGCGGCGGTTGGCCAAAGGTTTGCGCCCGCGCCGGCACGGCCGCGAACAGGATCAGGGCGAGTGGAGCGAGCTTCGTCATCTATTCTCGTCGGAGCGGTCGCCCGAGCACGTCACGCACCGCCTCCGAGACGGGCTTGTGCTCGTAGAGCACACGATAGACCTCGCTCGAAATCGGCAGATCGACGCCCAGGCGTTCGGCGAGATGATACGCGCTCTTGGCCGTGACCACCCCTTCTGCCACGTGGCCGAGCGCTTGCTCCACCGCGGCGAGCTCCTTGCCGCGGCCGAGCTCGAAGCCGAGCGTGCGGTTGCGAGAGAGCTCCCCCGTGCAAGTGAGCACCAGATCGCCGAGCCCGGAGAGTCCGGCGAGCGTGTGCTCCTGGCCCCCCTTTTCGACGGCGAGCCGCGCCATTTCCGCGAGCCCGCGCGTGATGAGCGCCGCGCGCGTGTTGTAACCGAAGCCGAGCCCGTCGCAGGCGCCCGCCGCGATGGCGATGACGTTCTTGAGCGCGCCGCCGACCTGGACACCGATGGGGTCGTCGCTCGAATACACGCGAAAGCGATCGGTCGCGATGCGCTGCTGCACCTCGACGCTGAGGTCGAAGGAGAACCCGGCGAGCACCACGTTGGTCGGGAGGCGGCGCGCGACCTCGTCCGCAAAGCTCGGACCGGACAAGTAGAGGGAGCGTTTCCGCACCTCGGGGCCGAGCTCGCTCTCGAGCACCTCGGAGAGGAGCATCTGTGACTCGACCTCGATGCCCTTGCTGCACGTGACGACGGGGCAACCGGGTGCCAGGGCGGGCCCGAGCCGTGAGAGGGTCACGCGATAAGCCGTGGTCGGAACGACGACGAGCACCATCGACGCGTCCGAGACCGCGCTCTCGAGGTCGGCGGTGACGTGGACGGCGGGCGGCAAGGCGTACCCCGGGAAGAAGCGCCGGTTTTCCCGCTCGCGCTCGAGCTCCTCGGCGTGCGCCTCCTGCCAAGTCCAGAGCCTGACGTCGTCACCACGCTCGGCGAGGACGAGCGAGAGAGCCGTGCCCCAGGCGCCGGCGCCGACCACTGCGACGTGGCTCATCGTGGCGAAAGACATTGGGCCCGACGCTCCGAGCCTGTCAACCCGAACCTCGGTCGCACGGAGCTTGCAGGCCTTTTACGACCGGTCCTAAGCTCTCGCGGATGCGGCTTCCGGTCGGCACGCCCCCCCTCTTCATCAGCGCCGTGATCGGCCTGTCTCTGCTCACGGGTTGCCCCTCGCGCGAGAGCGTGGGGATGGGTTCGCTTTCCATCTTGGGCGCGGGCGTCGTGAACAGCCCCTCGAACAAATCGCTCCGCTTCGACATCCTGAAATTCGGCCTCGATCGCTTCTGTGAAGAGATGCGAAAGGGCGGAGCTCCGCTGAAGCTCGCGGACGACCAACCGGTGATCGGGCGATTTTTCGCGAGCGCCTGCCAGTCGCAGGTGATCGAGCAGGGCGATCGTCAGTCGTTCGTGGTCCAGTTCGAGGGCCGCGGGTACGCCTACAGTCAGCCGACCGGGCGCCTGGGGTTCAGCCTGCGGGGCCTGGTCGAGTACGCCGCCGACTTTCAGCTCGAGGGCGAGGCCATGTACGTCTACTTCCGGCCCCGGCTCGTGGACGCGACCGCCTTCCAGACGCTGATGGTCGAGTCGCAGCTCGCGCAAACGGCGATGCAGGCGGTGGCCATCAACCCCGACGAGTTCGGCAAGCGCGTGGTCGACGGGCAGCTCAAGCGCGGCTTCACGGTCATTCGCTGGAGCGAGAAGGGCGAGACGGAGTTCGGGATGGGCATCATTGCCAAGGGCGAGCGCCCCTTCCGTCCCTTCGACGTGAAGACCGAAGACAAGCTCGTGATCGCGAACGATCGCACCGAGGTCCACGCCGGCCAGCAGGACTTCATCGGCGCCTTCAGCGTGCCGGAGGACGACCAGGCGTTTTATCTCACGCTCACGACCGACGGCGCGCCGCTCGTGGACGTCTTGCTGGTGCCGAAGGTGGTGGGCGACGGCCTCGTGGACGGCTACGTGAAGAACCGCGGACCGGTGAGCATCCCGGGGGGTGCGCTGCTCGACGAGTCCGTGCCGCAAGGGACGCTCTTTCAGCGCTTCGTCAACGTGCCGCGCGGGGAATACTACCTCGTGCTGGACAACAGTGACCGCGCCGGCCACTCCGCGCCCCCGAGCGGGAAGCTCGACGACCGCGCGGCCAAGGTCGACTACCTCGTGCTGCGCGGAGACAAGCCATAATCACGTTGCCCGACGCTGCCCGCACGGCTAGAGCACCTTTCGGTTTGGCGACCGAATCGCCGTTTTCCAGCTTTCGAGCCCACACGGGGCGCTTCACGGCGGCCTACGGGGTCGAACCGTTGTAGAAGGAGCGGCCGGCGGGCTCCTCGCCGTGCCTATCAGCGCCCGTGAAAGC
>JAEZYO010000636.1 GCA_023419055.1 Pseudomonadota bacterium
ATCTTCTACGAGGAGCGCGGCACCTCGTTTCATGATGGCGATCAAGAAGTCGCTGATGCAGGCGTGCAGAAGCTGCCTTTGCTTCTGCGGCGAGTGCGCGAGCGGCGTATGACCCGACGGCAGTGACACTCCGAGCCAGGCGCAGAACAGAGGGACGGCCGTGGCAGGGTCGAGCGCGAGCTCCACCAACTGGCGCTCCAGCCGGTCCGTGGCCTTGGCTTCGGAGTCGCTCCAGCCGAGCAAGTCCAGAACCAGGAGCTGCAAGGGGCGGAGAGAAGCGTTCTGCCACTCTGGTAGGCAGCGCGCCTCGATGCCGCGGCAACCGTCGTGGTGGAGGCGCAGCATGAGCTCCGCGGCGAGTCTGGACTTTCCGACGCCGGGCTCACCCTCCAAAAGGACGGCCGAGCCCTCTCCGGCGCCCGTCCTTTGCCAGGCCTCGGTCAAACGTGAAAGCTCCTCGGCGCGGCCGACGAAAGGAGCGCGTTCAGCGCGGAATGCGGTCGCCCGCGACTCGCCTTTGAGGCGGTACGCTTTTGCTGGGCGATCGGTGTAGGACAACCGGAGCTCGCCCGCGCCGAGTTCTTCGAGCTCGGCGTCGCGCGCCGCCATGTCCCTGAAATCTTCGCTCACGAGGACGCGGTGCTCGGGCTTCGCGCGAGCCGTTGCATCCTCCTGGGAGGCAAGCTCCATCGCGATGCGGGCCGTGACGCCGTCGACGGGTTTGCGGCCTGCTTCGGAGATTTGCAGGGTAACGGGGCCGGCATGGATGCCGATCTGCGCCGAGAGCGAAATCCCCGCTTCGGCGAACCAGCGCGGCAGGGTTTCCATACGATGCACGACTTCCAGCGCGGCCCGCATGGCGAGGCGCGCCTCGGCGTCCCGCGTCTGGGACAGCCCGAAGTACCAGAGCGAGTACCCGCCCAACGATTGTGCGGAGATCGCGCCGAACTGACGCAATACTTCGCTCACGAGGTTGTGGCTGTCGTCGAGCAGCGCGTCCATCTGCTCGATGCTCGAAAGCTGGCCCGTGCCGACCAAACTGACCTTGCAGCAGAGCACGGTGACGTGGCGCTGCTCGGTCTGGGGAGTGGGCTCGCCGTCGGTCACCGTCTCCGCCGAGGGGCGGTGGATGCGCTGCTGCGAGCTCACCGGCGAGGTCTCGCGCAAGTAGCCGTGGGTGTCCTCCAACCCTTCGAGTGAAATGCGTTCGAGGAGCGATTGAACCAGGTGCGCGTCCCCGAGGCGACGCGCCGGATCTTTCTCGAGGACGCGCAACAAGAGCGCACCCAAGCGGTGCTGGCTGAGGGGCGCCGGCAAGACGTGCTGGTCGGGGCGCGACTGCTGAGCCACGATCTCCAGCAACGATTTGCCCGAGACCAGGGGCGAGCCGGTCAAGCACTCGACGAAGGTGAGCGCCCACGCGTAGAGGTCTGATTTCGGGCCGGTAGGTTCTCCGCGCAGCTGCTCGGGGGCCGCGTAGAGCGGAGTCCCCACCCACTCGTGACTTTGCGTCAGGCGGGCGAGCTCCGCCGCGTCGCGGGGGCTCGCGTAGATGCTGATGCCGAAGTCCAGGAGCTTGAGCCGATCGCGCCCTCCGACGTTCGTCACCATGATGTTGCCGGGCTTGAGGTCGCGGTGGGCGATCCCCTTCGCGTGCGCGTAGGCGAGGGGCGGCAAAAGCTGCGCGAGCAGGTTGCGGGCGCGCTGCACCTTGAGCGTGCCCTCGTCACGCAAGAGCTCCGCGAGCGTCCGCCCCGGGATGAACTCGAACACCGCGAAGCGACTGCCGTCTCCGAGCTCCCCCGAGTCCAGGAGCCGGACGATGTCCGGATGGTAGAGCGACGAACAGAACGCGATTTCGCGGCGAAAGCGCTCGACGCGGCGCTGCCGAATCGGCCCGTCGAGATCGTCCGAAGCCATGACCTTGATGGCGACGAGCTGACCGGTGCTGCGCTGGAGCGCCTTGTAGACCTGACCGCCCGAGCCCGCGCCGATGGCGTGTTGAACGTCGTACCCCGCGAGAGCCAAGCCCTTCGCCACCGAGTCGACGGCGCTTTCGTAGTCCAGGCGATATGACATCACGTTCTCCCCGACGTGCGGACACGCGAACCCTGGTCGAGAAGGGAGCGCGCAGGAATTGCCGATATTTCAGCTACAACGTTCGCGAGGCGCGTGTCAAGCGAGAGCCCTTTCGCGAGAGCGCTCCTCGTTCTTGTACAACTCACGATGCGGAAACGATCTCGAGACGATCGTCCATGTCGTCAGTGTTACGAGCCCGTCACGCGCTCGGCCCCTAGTCGCCGATCCTACCCAAGGTCAGGACAACCCTGATCGGAGGAGTAGCGTCGCGGCCGGCTGGAAGATTCGAATTCGAACGGCGAGGGCTTGCCCTCGCACGGGCTCCGGTGAAGCCTCGGTACCTTGAGCACGCGCCTCCTTCTCATCCGTCACGGAGCGACGATCCTCAGCGCCGAAGATCGCTTCGCCGGCTCGATCGAGGTCGAGCTCTCCGACGAAGGCCGCGAGCAGGCGAGCCGACTCGGCGAGCGCATCTCGAGCCTGGCCATCGCTGCCGTCTACGCGAGCCCGCTCGGACGGACCCTCGAGACCGCGCGTTTCGTGGCCGCGCCGCGGGCGCTCTCCGTCACGGAGCGAGCGGGGCTCTGCGAGATCGATCACGGCCACTGGGAGGGGTTACGCCGCAGCGACGTCGAGCAGCGCTTCGCCGAAGAGTACGCGGCGTGGGAAGCGGACCCCTTCACCTTCGCGCCGCGTGGCGGTGAGTCGGGCGCCTCGGTCATGGCTCGCGCCCTCCCGGCGATTCGCGAGATCGTGACGAGCCACGCGGGTGACACGGTAGCCGTGGTGTCGCACAAGGCGACCATCCGGCTCATCCTCTGTGGTCTCCTGGGCGTCGACGCGCGCGGTTATCGCGACCGCTTCGATCAGGCGCCCGCTTGCTTGAACGTGCTCGAATTCAAGGACCCCGTGCGGGTGCGCCTGATGCTTTACAACGACACCTCTCACTACTCGAGCGAAGCGCGCCGGCCCTCCCAGACGCTCTCGAGCTGGTGGGGCTGATTCATCAGCTCGGCAACGGCGGGATCACCCCAAGGCTGGCGTTCCCGGGCGATTCATCCGATCTCCCCGCGTCGGCTCGAAGGCTCTGGGCCTAGCCCGGGCCAGAAAGTACGCTTCTGTCGCCCATGACGGCTCGAGAAGCCACCCCCGCGAGCCTGCCCCTTCCCCCGCTGCGCATCACGGGCGCGTTCGTCGATCCAGAGCTCGAACGAGAGTTCCGTGCCGATCAGACCGAATCGGTCGAGCATTTCTTGGGCTTCAGCCTGGCTCTCGCGACGGTGGTCTTCTTGGCCTACGGGCTGCACGACGCCTTGCTGGTGCCGGAAGTGCGAGAGCGAGCTTGGGCCATCCGCTACGGGCTCTTCTTCCCGGTAGCCCTGATCGCGTTCTGGGCCGTTCGAGGGGGACGCTCCTTGAGTCTCGGGCAGGCGGCGGTGCTCGCGTACGGGCTCGCCGCGAACGTGGTCGTGCTCTACGTCGGCGCGATCGCCCCCGTTCACGGCTTCCTCTACACCTCGTACGCCGTGCTGTTCGTGACGCTCGGCCCGTTCGTGGGGCGCATGAACGTCATCACTCAGGCGGGTTACACCGTGCTCACGCTCGCGCTCTACCTGACGCTCGAGCTCGCGCTCGGCAAGAGCTCCCTCGAGCTCCGCGTCTCGGTCGCGAGCACCTTGCTGTCGATGGGCGGAATCGGCGGCTTGCTCGCCTACCGGCAGGATCGGCTCGCGCGCGAGAGCTTCCTCCAGCGGCGGCTGATCGAACGGCAGGTTCAGGCCATCGCTACCGAACAAGCCCGCTCCGAGGAGCTGCTCCTGAACGTGCTGCCGCCCGCCATCGCCCAGCGCCTCAAGTTCGAGCACCGCTCCATCGCCGACGGCTTCCCTCGGGTGTCGGTCCTGTTCGCCGACATCGTCGGCTTCACCAAGATGTCCGAGCGCCTCTCTCCGGAGGAGCTGGTCGAGCGCTTGAACCTCATCTTTTCGAGCTTCGACGACCTGGTCGACAAGCTGAAGCTCGAGAAGATCAAGACGATCGGTGACGCGTACATGGTGGCGGGCGGGCTCCACAGCCACGAGTACGATCACGCCCAAACGATCGCCGAAATGGCGCTCGGCATGAAGCGGCGCACCGACGAGTTCAGCCGTCGGTTCGGTGAGGAGCTCAGCATTCGCATCGGGATCCACACCGGCCCCGTCGTGGCCGGCGTGATCGGCAAGCGCAAGTTCATCTACGACGTGTGGGGCGACACCGTGAACACCGCGAGCCGCATGGAGTCGCACAGCGAGCCCGGGCGCATCCAGGTGAGCGAGGCCATGTATTTCCTGCTCAAGGACATGTACGAGCTCATCCCGCGCGGAGAGATCGAGGTCAAAGGCAAGGGCGTGATGCGAACTTGGTTCCTCGCCGATCGGGCGAGCCTCGGACCGGACGGGCAGACCCGCATGCCGCGCAAGCTCGCGCAGGCGTGAGCGGGAGGCAATCAGAGCTCTTCGATGGCGATTCTGCCGACCATGCTGCGGAGGTGCACGGACGGCAGCGCCTCGTTCGGATCGCGGCGCGCTCCGTTGCCTTCACTGCAGGGCAGATCGATGTGCACCCGGCCGACTCGGACATCGGCGTCGAGCTCGAACACGCTGTCGCCTGGCACGCGGAGCGCGATCGCGCCGTTCGTCGTGGCGATGTCGAAATCGCCGAGCACCTGCCCTCGGTACTGGACGCGCCCGTTCACCGTGCGGATCGTGACCTTCGAGTGCGCGTCGGCGACGAGCACGGCGCCGTTCGCCGACTGCGCGTCCAGCTCACCTTGCACGCGCGTGACGGTGACCGCGCCGTTCTTCGTCTCGAGTGACGCCTTGCCCGCGAGATCCTCGGCCCGCACCGCGCCGTTCGCGGTCCGGATCAAGACGTCCCCGCCGGCGTTCTGCACCCGCACTTCGCCGTTGTTGGAGGTGACTTCCAGCGGCGCGTCGAGGTCACGGACGCTGACGGCGCCGCTCCCTACCGCGATCGCGACCTGAAGGTGGCGAGGCACCGCGATCTCGTACTCGATCCGGGTGTGAGGTTCGCTCGGCGCCGAAACCTCGAGCACCAAGCCTTCACGGCGAATCGCTTCCTGCACCCGATCGAGCACGCCGTCGAGGTCGTCCGCGCTCGTGAGGACCTTGGCCTTCACCGAGAGCTCTTCTCCGTCGTGGCCCGTGAGCGTCACGGCCCCGGCGCGGTTCGAAACCCGAATACCGGAGAGGCCGCGAGCATCCAGCTCCGACGAGATCTCGTGGTACTCGGGCTCAGAGAAGCCGAAATCGTGCTCAGCCATCGCTTCCACCGCTTCCTGCGCGGCTTGCACGCTGGCTTGCACGGCTTCCCCGATGGCCTGCGTTGCCGTTTCGATCGCGGACCTGATGGTTCTGTCGATGTTCATGGGTGCCTCTCGTTGTTGAGCGAGCGTGGATCTCGGGCGTGCGGCGCGTGCCGCTCCGGGAGGGGGCGAATCTACGGTCGAAGACGACGCGAGCGCCGCATCAGCGACCGACGATGCCTTTGAACTTGCGCCCGACGCCTTGCGGCTCTCGGGCAGGCGGCTGAGCTTCGGGCGAAGGCGCGGGAGCGCTCGCGGGTGCGGCCTTGAAAGGAGCCTTGTCGTTCTCGAGTCCGCTCAGGGCACCCGCCAGCATCCGGATGTACCAGGAGTTGATCGAGAGCCCCGAGCGCCCTGCCGCGAGCCCGATCAGCTCCTTGAGCTCGGCGGGGATGCGGATAGTGACCTTCTCCTGATCACCGCTCGCGAACCACGCCGCCTCCTGCGCCGGGTTCACCTCTTTGGGCTCGAGCACCCACTCAGCAGCGCCGTTATCGAATTGCACGCGCGCCTCGACTTGCGTCTGCGCTGCATTCACGCGGCTCGCGACTTCGGACAAGACCGACACGAGCGAGCGTTCGAGGTGGACGCGCACCAGATCGAGGTACGCGCGGAGCTTCTCGCGTTGGGCCTCGTCTTCGACGAGCGCGAGCGGTTGCTCGAGGGCCGCCAGCAAGGATGCCATCGGAAGGGGGAAGCGCTGGCTCTCTGCCATCGAAGTGATGTCACTATGCTGGCAGTCTGCCATCACGTCAATACTGAGCTTCAAAAGGCTTGCCGTTTATATTTCATGCATCATATTACGGACATAATGAACAAGCTCGCCATCGATGTTCGAGGGAAGGTCGCGCTCGTCACCGGGGCCAATCGAGGCATCGGCGCGGCGCTGGTGAGGGCGCTGGCGTCCGCTGGTGCCAGCCGGGTCTACGCCGCGTCCCGCGACGGGAAGGTCACGATGTCGCAAGGGGCAATCGTCCCGCTCGCGCTCGATGTCACTTCCGACAGTGACGTCCGTCGCGCCGCCGAGGTCGCGAGTGACGTCGAGATCTTGATCAACAACGCCGGCGTGTCCTCGGGCGCCTCTCTCCTGGGCGC
>JAEZYO010000816.1 GCA_023419055.1 Pseudomonadota bacterium
CGGTCACTCGCACGCTCACGAGCACCGGCACTGACGCGGCACCAGGCTAGAGCTTGGCGAGCTCGAAGTGCATCCCGTCAGGTCGGCTGAAGTGTCCGCCCCAATAGAAGCCGAGATCGTTCGCGGCCCCAGGTGAGGATCGTGCCGATCAGGCCCGCGGAGCCCCGAGCTTCGATGCGGTTACTCGATCGCGAACGCGTACGGCACCGCGGCGACCACGCGCTCGCCCGCGAGCAAGGGCGCGAGCGCGGCCGCGAACGGGCGCAGGCGCTCCGGCAGCGCCTCGAGGCCGAGCTTCTGCCTCGCGCGAACCCGCGCGACGGCGGCTGTGATCTCTGCCTCGCCTGCGCCTTCGCCGACGGTGAGGAGCTCGAGCAAGCTCTCCGAGGCGCCCTCCACCGTCACCGGCGCGTCCTCCTCGAGCTTCGCGAGCTTGCGGGCCTCCGCGAGCGCGCTCTCGAGCCCGCCGAGCTGATCGACGAGCTTGCGATCGAGCGCCTGCGCGGCGCCGTAGATGCGGCCCTGCGCGTGCTCGTTCACCGTTTCGGTCGGTAGCTTGCGCGCGGTGGCCACGCGCTCGACGAAGAGATCGTAGACGCCCTTGAGCTGCGCCTGCACCCGCTCGCGCGTCGCGTCGTCCCAGCGGCTGAAGGGCGAGAGGTAGGTCGCGCGCGCGTCCGCGCCGGGCGCAGGGCTCGCAGGGAAGGTGAAGGTGTTGACGCCGAACTCGGCGAGCGCCGGGGCGAACACGATCTTCCCGCCGAAGACGCCGATGGAGCCGACGATGCTGGTCGGCTCCGCGAGGATGCGCTGCGCGGCGCACGCGATGTAGTAGCCGCCGCTCGCCGCCATCCCGCCCACGGAAGCGACGACCGGCTTCTTCTTCCGGATCTCCATCACCTCGTGCCAGAGGAGATCGCTCGCGAGCGCCGAGCCCCCGGGGGAATCGATGCGGAGGACGACGGCCTTGACGCTGTCGTCCTTGGCGAGCTTCTTGAGCGTCTTCGAGAGCGAGCGGTAGCTGATGCCGCCGCTGTCGAGGGGGCCGCCCGCTTCCATCGCGATCGAGCCTTCGGCCGGGACGATCGCGATGTGCGGTCGGTTCGAGCCTTCGTCGGCTCCGGAGATCACGCGCACGATCTCGGTGATGTCGAAATCCCGCCCCGTCCCCGCGCGCGGCCCGAAGGCGACGCTCACCGCCTCGACGCCGCCGAGCTTTCGCGCTTCATCGAGCGCTTCGCTCTCGAAGCCGAGCGCGTGCACGAGGCCGTTCGCCTTCGCTTCTTCGGGCGCGAACGGGCCCTGCTCGAGGAGCTGGTTTTGCTCCGCCTCGCCGGCGCTCGCGAGCCAGCCGTGTCGAATCGCTCCGAGCGTATCCGTCAGGTTCGCGCGCGCGTCCTCGCTCGGGCCTTCACGCGTGAGCGGCTCCGCGCCGCTCTTGTAGCGCCCCATGTGCAGCATATCGACCTCGACGTGGAGCTTGTCGAAGAGGCCCTTCATGTAGACGAGCTGCGCCGCGATACCGATGCTGTCGAGCGAGCCCGCCGGGCTCAACCAGCGCCGAGAGCAGCCGCGCAAGGCCATGGCCGCGGTCGAGTTCACGTAGGTGTGAGCGTGGCAGACGACGGGGATCTTCTTCTTCGAGTAGCGCTCGAGCAGCCCGCCCACCTCCTCGGCCTGCGCCAGCGAGAAGGCCTGCCCGCCGAGCTTCACGTAGACGGCCGAAGTCGTCTTCTCGGTGAGCCCGCGCTGCAGCGCTCGCACGAGACCCGCGTAGGTGCGCGTGGCCGGCATGGCGAACAGGCCGCCGCCCGTCGCTTCCGGCGCGCCCGTGGAGACGTCGAACTCGAGCACGCGGTTTTCACCGAGTGAGGGAGCCTGGGGTTCACCTCGGCCGCTCGAGCCCTGCTCCACGCGCGGGCGCGCGTCGCAAGCGACAGCCGCGCACAATAGGCCCGCCAGCGCGAGGGCTCTCTTCATTGGATTCCTGGGAGGTCGGTGGTGTCGATGCTGGGAGCGGGCGCCGGCTCCGACGGCGGCGCTGGTTCGGGAGCAGGAGCCGGCTTTTCGGGCGCGGGCTCGTCCTTCTTCTCCGCGGGAGCGTCGGCGCTCTCCTTGGCAGCTTCGGCGATGCGAGCCGCGGCGCGCTGGCCGTATTCAGTGCCGGCGCCGGCCTGATCGAGCACGCGACGATAGAGGACCACCGCGCCCTTGCGGTCACCGGAGTTCCACTTCGCGTCCGCGGTGGCGATCAGCGCTGGCAGATAGCTCGGGTTCTGCTCGAGGACCTTCTGATACAGGCGGCCGGCCTTCGAGTGATCGTTGTTGCGGCGCGCGACGTCGGCGAGCCCGGAGAGCGCCTCGGTGTTGCCGGGCTGCTCGCTCAAGACGCTCTGGTAGAGCTGCTCGGCTCGCGCCAGGTTCCCGCTGCGGAGCGCCTCGTTCGCCTGAACCAGGCGCTTGCGGAAGTCGCCCTTCGGCTCGGCCCGCGCTCCTTCCGGCGCTTGCGAGGTGTCGAGCGCCGGGAGCTTCGAGACGTCGACGGTGGCGGCAGGAGCGGCGGCTGCGTCGGCGCCAGCGTCGGCCGCCCCCTTGAGCCGCGCGACGAAGCTCTTCAGCTCTTCGAGCAGCGGGTGCTGGTGCGGATCACCCTCGAGGGTCGCAAGCTGTCGCTCGGCGTCCGGGATCCGCCCGGCTCGACCGAGCGCGTAGATCAACGCGGCTCGCCCTCGCACGCGCTCCGCTGGTGACGAGGCCGCGAGCTCGAGCCGCTTGATGTCGCTCTCGAGATCGGGCGTCTGCTCGGCGAGGTCGAGCGCGGCGAGCACGTAGGCGTTCTCGGGGTCCTCTGGCTTCGCGGCGAGCGGACCGATCCATTCGCGGGCGGGCTCGCCGCTCAAGCGAAAGGCGTCCACGCGAGCGCGCACGACCGCGGGAGCCTCGGGGTCGACCTTGAAAGCGGCCTCGGCGGCCTCGCGCGCCTTGCCGACGCGCCTGCCGAGGTCCCGGTGCGTGCTCTGCACCAGATCCGTCGATTGAGGATCCAGCAGGCGCAGCTTGAGCCAGGTGATGTCGGCTCGCACCGTCTCGAGCCGCGCGAGCGCCGCGAGCACGCGCGGGTTCTTGTCCGAGAGCGCCTGAGCTTTGACGAACTGCTCCTTGGCGCCCTCGACGTCTCCCTCTTCGAGCAGCTTGGAGCCGTCTTTGAGGAAGCGATTCACGCGCTGGTCGTCGGCCGCCGAGACCGACCCGACCTGCTGCGGGTTCAGGCGCTTCAAGTACTGCCGCCCGAGCGTGAGCGCGAAGACGCCGACCAGGCCCAAGATCACCACCGCGGCGATCCAGCGCGAGCGAGCGCTCCGGCCGTGGTCGTCGAAGCCGTCGACGGGCACCTCGTCATAGGAGGCCAGGCTTCCACGCCCGCGGCTCGACGGAGGGGCGCCGAAGTCCTGGCTCCGGGGGCTCGAGTGCGGGCCGGAAGCGCGTTCGCTCGCGAACGGGCGAGAAGGAGGGTTCTTGAGCGT
>JAEZYO010000827.1 GCA_023419055.1 Pseudomonadota bacterium
CTCGCGTACCGCGCGATCCTCGGATCCCTCAGGAAAACTGGGCGTTTCGTCTACGCGCCCGGCCTTCCGTTCCTCGAGCGACTCCTGCCAGCGCCCTTTCTCGTCGAGCGCACGCCGCTCCCCGGCGCGCTCGCAGAGAACGTCCGGAGAGCGTTCGCAGCGAGCGGCGAGGACGTCGCCTACGCGTGCCACGTTTCTCGAAGATGATGCTTCTCGATCGTGTTCGTTCACGGAAACGAAACGCGACGGTTGCATGCGCGCGCGCGGGCCGAAGTGGGTCTGTGGATAACTCTCGGTCAGGAACGAACGAGGCAGATCAGCGCCGCTTCGTCGAGGCACATTAGGACTAGACGAGAGAGCGTAGCTACTGTAGACGAGGAAACGAAACTTCGTTCATTGCTGGTTAAGAGGGAGGCCATGAGCGAGCTGCGTGACATACTGCATGTGAGAGTGGACGCTGAAGAGCTGCGAGAGCGGGCGATCTCCGCGATGAAACGCGCGAGGGTCGCTGTTCAACCGGTTCCAGTATCGGGGAGACCCAGGTGCTTTACGTTGAGCACCGAGGCCGAGCCCGCGAGCGAAGCTGGCTTCACGCAAACGCAGGCCGAGCACTACGCGGCTGCCGTGAACGGTGAAGCCGTGCTCGCGAGAGGCATGGTGTTGTTGCTCGCCGAGCTCGACAAACTGCGCCTCGAGATCGACGATCTCCGAGGTGGTGACGGACGCACGTCCCAGGTGACACCGGTCGCCAAGGTCATCGCCGGCGACGACCCGCCGGAAGCGGTGGGCTTCTTCTGACCTCGCCGTGATCGGGCGAAGGTCCGCGTCGAGACGAACGGCGGAACGGGTGAGCGAGAGCGCTCGCCCGTTCTTGTTTTTGGCGCTGTTCTTTCACCCCGGGCTGCGGAGAATTCCCCCGGCTCGGTCCGAGGAGGAGCCCGCTGAATCGCGTGAATTTCCTCGCTCTTTCGAGGGCTCTCGGGGTTGCCGAAGCGTGTAGCGTCGTGTAGGTGACGAAGCGCGGGGAGCTTGGTGCTCCGCGCGAGGTCACATGGGCGAGGCGCTGCGCACGGCAATCGGGCATGAATCGGCATTGCTCGCCGTCGCGCAGGCCCTCGCAGAAACTCGGACCAGTGACGAGGTAGCGAAGGCCGCCGTCGGCTGTGGTCATCAAGCTCTCGGCGCCCTCACCAGCGTCTTCTACCTGGTTCGTGAGGGAGTCCTCGAGCTCTCGACTCATCGGGGTCTCGAGCCCGAGGTCGCGACGCAGTACGAGCAGGTGGGCCTCGAGGATCGCTTGCCGTTGTCCGACGCGATCCGAACCGGCGAGGCCGTTTGGATCGAGAACGGCGCCCAGCTTCGCGAGCGCTACCCGGTCGTGGCGGCCCTCCCGAAGAATACCGGCGACGTCCAGGCGGTCATCGCGGTCCCGCTCCGTATCCGTGGCCGAACGCTCGGAGGCATGGCTCTCGCATTCGCCGAGCCCAAGGCCTTCGATCGACACGTGCACACCTTCATGCTCGGGCTCGCCAGCCAGTGTGCCATCGCCCTGGACCGCGCCGCATTGTTCGACGCCAACGACGCGGCGCGCGAGCGCATGACCCTCTTGGCGGAGCTCAGCGCGCGCCTGAGCTCGGCGTTGAATTTCGAGACGGCTCGGGATGCGGCCGCGGAGCTCCTGCTCGGTCGCTTCGCGGATTGGGCCATCCTGGATCTTGCCGACCAGGGGGGTGAGCTCAAGCGCACCTTGGTCGCGCACGTCGCCCCCGAGAAGAGCGAGCACGCCGCGGCCTTGATGAGGCTGCCCTCGGACGTGCCGGCGGACCCTCGGCCGGTGATGGAGGCGGGCGGTGCGGTCCTGGTGCGCGAAACGCGGGTGCCCGAAGACGCCGGGGGCGAAGCCTGGCGAGCCGTGCAGGAGCTCGGTTTCTCGTCCTACGTTCAGGCTCCGCTTTTTGCGAGCGGGAGCGCGCTCGGGGCGCTCACTTTCGTCCGCGCCAAGGGCCCGTACACCGCGGACGATCTGATCTTCGCCGAAGAGGTCGCTCGGCGCGTCAGCATCGCGTTCGAGAACGCGCGCCTCTTCGAGCGCGTGAAAGAGCGGGAGCAGCGGCTGCGCTTCGCGCTCGAGGCGGGAGCCATGGGCGCTTGGGAATGGGACATCGCGTCGGATCGGGTGACCTGGACCGATTCTCTCGAGCGCCTGCACGGCCTCGCGCCGGGGACCTTCGGGGGGCGCCTCGAAGACGTGTGTGACGAGATCCACCCCGAGGACAGGGCAGAGGTGCAGGCGGAGCTCGAACGGGTCCTGAAATCAGGATCGCACTACGAGATGAGCTACCGGATCGTTCGCCCGGACCGGAGCACGCGCTGGGTCGAAGCCCAGGGAGACATCGGCCGCGATCCGACCGGCCGCGCCGTGAAAATGGTGGGCGTCTGCCGGGACATCACCCGCCGAAAGCGGGCGGAGGCGGCGCTCGCAACGAGCGAGCAGCGCTTCCGCTCGGTGTTCGATCGCGCGCTCGACGCGATGGTCCTGGTCGACGACGAGCGTCGTTTCGTCGACGTCAACTCGGCCGCTTGCTCGCTGCTCGGGCGAACGAAGGACGAGCTCGTGGGCAGGAGCTCGTCGGACGTGATCGCGAGCGAGCCGCGAGATCCGGGCGCCGGAGACCTCTTCCGCCGCTTCGGCGACGAAGGCGAGCAGCGTGGGGAGATCGACCTGCGACGCGCGGACGGAAGCATCGTATCCGTGGAGTACAGCGCGACGGCCCAGGTGCTACCTGGACAGAACCTCGCCATCTGGCGTGACGTCGAAGCGCGTCGCCAGGCCGAAAATAGGCTTCGGTTGCTCGCTCGCGCGGGGACGATCCTCACGGCGAGCGCGGATCAGAACACCACGCTCCAGGCGCTCGCGGACCTCACCGTACCCACGATCGCGGACTTCGCCGCGATCGACTTCGTGGACGAGCACGGAGAGCTGGAGCACGTCGCCCTGGCTCACGCGGAACGCACGAAGCTCGCCTCGGTCGCCGCTCGTGAGCTCACGCGCTGGCTGATCGACGATCCGGGCGCGGGCGTGTTCGAGTCTCGTTTCGTGCCGGACGTCGCTCACAGCGGCCTGGCTCCGTTCGACGACGACGAACGCGTGGCCGCGCTCGAGGCGCTCGGCGTACGCTCCCTGCTCGGCGTCCCGCTCAGGGTACGGGGGCGAACCGCGGGAGTGATCTGGCTCGGCGTGGGCGGAGCGCGCCGCTACTCGGCGGAAGATTTGGCGCTGGCCGAGGACCTCGGCCGGCGCGCGAGCCTGTTCGTCGAGAGCGCGCGCTCGTACCGCGAGGCTCGCGACGCGAACAGGCTGAAAGACGACTTCCTCGCGACCATCTCGCACGAGCTCCGGACCCCGCTGAACGCCATCTTGGGTTGGGTCGGGCTGCTGCGCGGAAAGAAGGGGAGTGACCCCACCGCGCTCGGCCGGGGCCTCGACGTGATCGAGCGTAACGCGCTGGCTCAGGTGCGGCTGATCGAGGACGTGCTCGACGTCTCGCGCATCGTGTCCGGCAAGCTGATGCTCAAGCTCCACAAGACCGATCTCGTGGAGCTCGTCGAGACGGCGATCGCGAGCGTGGCACCCGCTGCCGAGTCGAAGGGCGTCTCGTTGGAGGTAGAGCTCGAACCTTCGATCCACCTCTACGCCGACGCCGAGCGCTTGCGGCAGGTCGCGTGGAACCTGCTCTCGAACGCGGTGAAGTTCACTCCAGCCGGTGGAACCGTCAGGGTCTCGCTGAAGGCGCGCGAGGACTCCGCCGTCCTCGGCGTTCAGGACACCGGGCAGGGCTTCGCTCCGGAGTTCTTGCCCTTCATGTTCGATCGCTTCCGGCAAGCGGACAGCTCGCCGACCAGGCGGCACGGCGGGCTCGGGCTCGGGCTCGCGATCACTCGGCACCTCGTGGAGCTCCACGGCGGCAGCATCGTCGCGAACAGCGAGGGCAGCGAGCGCGGCGCGACCTTCACGGTCGAGCTCCCCTTGCGAGGCGCGTCGCGCAGCGCGAGCGAACCCCCGCCGCCGCCCCAGATCGAGCCCATGCCGGAGTCCGAGCGCTTGAACGCGTCACTCCGCGGTCTCTCGGTGCTGGTTTGCGACGACGAGCCCGACGCGCGCGAGCTCCTTTCGAACGTCCTCGGAGAACGGGGCGCGACCGTCGCGACCGTGAGCAACGCGAGTGAAGCCTTCGAGTTCGTGAGCAGGACTCCGCCCGACGTGCTGGTGAGCGACATCGGCATGCCTGGTGAGGACGGCTACAGCTTGATCGCTCGAATTCGCGCCCTGCCGCGAGAGCGGGGGAGTCAAACGCCGGCGCTCGCGCTCACCGCGTTCGCTCGCAACGACGACTCACGCCGCGCCATCGAAGCGGGCTATCAGATGCACTTGGCGAAGCCCGCCAGAGCGAGCGACGTGATCGGCGCCGTCGCAGCTCTGGCCGCGATCGCGCGCGATTCACGCCGCTCGGCGTAGTCGGCTAGAAACAGAGGCTCAGTGGTGGAACAGCCGGACGCCCGTGAGGGCCATGGCCATGCCGTACTCTCGACACGCGGCGGCGATGTCTTCGTCGCGCGAGGACCCGCCCGGCTGGGCGATGAAGCTCACCCCGTGCTTGCTCGCCTGGTCGATGTTGTCCCGAAACGGGATGAACCCGTCCGAGACGAGCCCGACGCCGCTGACCTGGCTCAAGAGCTCGCGCCGGTCGGCTTCCGTGAGCGGCGACGCCGGAACTTCGAGCGCGTCGTCGAACGCGGCTTGCTCGAAGCGCGTGAGATCGCCCTCGATGTAGCGGACGCGGAAATTGATGCGATCTTGGCGCTTCACGGCGGGCTTGAACTTGAGCCCGAGGACCTTCGGGTGACGCTGCAAGTGCCAGGCGTCGGCCTTCTGTCCGGCGAGCTTGGTGCAGTCGACGCGAGACTGCTGCCCGGCGCCGATGCCGATCATCTGGCCGCCGTAGACGTACCCGACGGAGTTCGACTGAGTGTACTTGAGCGTCGTGAGCCCGAGCACGAGGTCGCGCGCCGCCTCCTCGCTCAGGCTGCCGGAGACCACGTTCTGCAAGTCTTGCTTGGTGCAGAGGTGAGTGTTGCGATCCTGCACCAGGCGCATCCCGCCGAGCTCGCGCATCTCGCGGGCAGGCGGCTCCACGCTCTCGTCGGCGCGCATCACGATGAAAGAGCCGCCCTTCTTGCTCTTCAAGAGCTCGAGGGCCGCAGGCTCGTAACCCGGAGCGATGATGCCGTCCGAGACCACGACCTTCAGGAACTCGGCGGTGCCCTGGTCGACGACGTCCGAGAGCGCCACGAAATCGCCGAACGAGCTCTTCGGGTCCGCGCCGCGCGCGCGCACGTAGGCGAGCGCGGACGGCGTGAGCTCGGCCGGCGCGTCGTAGACCCGCCGCAGCGTGTCGTCGAGCGGGACGGCCAGGGCAGCTCCCGCAGGCGAGACGTGCTTGAAGCTCGCCGCCGCCGTGAGGCCTAGCCCCGCCTTGAGCTCGCGCACGAG
>JAEZYO010000879.1 GCA_023419055.1 Pseudomonadota bacterium
CCTGGGACGCCCGAGCCGCGCTGGTGCGAGGACGAGGGCCCACTCGACGTGGTCTTTCCGGTGCTGCACGGCCCGCTCGGTGAAGACGGCACCGTTCAGGGGCTCCTCGAGCTCATGGACTTGCCGTGCGTCGGTTCCGGCGTCCTGGGCTCGGCGATCGGGATGGACAAGGACGTCGCCAAGCGACTGCTACGCGACGCGGGGATCCCGGTGGTCCCGTTCGTCACCGTGCGCCGCTCGGAGTGCGAGCGCGCCCCGAGCTCGGTGGCCGAACGCGCGGCGGCGCTCGGCTTGCCGCTCTTCACCAAGCCGGCCAACGCGGGTTCGTCGGTGGGCGTGCGCAAGGTGAAGGCGTTGCGAGAGCTCGAGGCCGCGCTGCGACACGCGTTCGAGTTCGACACCAAAGCGCTGGTGGAAGCTTCGGTCGAGGGAGTCCGCGAGATCGAGTGCGCCGTGCTCGGCAACCACGAGCCGGAAGCGTCGGTGGTCGGCGAGATCGTCGTGACGCACCGTGACGGCTTCTACTCGTACGAGGCCAAATATCAGGACGAAACGGGCGCGTCGCTCGAGATCCCGGCGCAGCTTCCGCCCGAGGTCAGCGAGCGGGTGCGGGCGCTCTCGATCGAGACCTTTCGAGTGCTCGAGCTCGCAGGGCTCGCGCGCGTCGACTTCTTTCTCGGTCACGACGGAGCGCTCTTCGTCAACGAGGTCAACACCCTGCCGGGGTTCACCGCGCTCTCCATGTACCCGAAGCTCTGGGAGGCGAGCGGTCTTCCGCCGCAGGCGCTGATGACTCGCCTGGTCGAGCTCGCGCTCGCGCGCAAAGCCGAGCAGCGCGGGTTGACCCGCGATTTCGAGGACGCTGAGCGGCGAGCCTAGCCGGTCCCGCGCTCGTTATCGCCGAACGGCTCGCGACTCAGGTTCTTGGCTCGTTCGCGCAACCGCGCGAGGAGCTCGTCGCGGTTCTGCGGGACGTCGCCGTCGGCGAGCGGGCGGCGGTGGATACCGCTCGGCTCGCGGATGCCCTGCGTCCCGGCGCTCGCGGGTGGCGGCTGTGACGGCGCTCGAACTTCGGGGGTGAAGGCACCGGTCGGCTCCGCCGGCGAAGGGGCTGCGACGGGCGCGGAAGTGACGATGGAGGGGGCCACGACCTCCGGCACGGACGGCGCGGACGGCTCCGGCAGCGAGGGCGGCGAAGCCTGCACGACCTCGCTGCGCTGCTTCTGGAAGTTCACGGCGCGATCGATGAAGGCCTTGGTGCTCGCCCCGTAGCGCTTGAACCTGACCCGCAGGCCCCCGGGTGTATCACCCTCCGGAGTAACGAAGGCCACCACTCGACCTTCGGCTCGGATGAGCTTCTCACCCTTGATCGACACGTCGAAGAGCACGGCCGCATCGAGCGGCAGCTCGGCGGCGTCGATCAGGAGCATGCTGCGCGTCTCGATCGTCCACGCCTCCGCCTCGAGATATTCCTCCGCCGTGGCGTAAGGCCGCTGGACGTGGACGACGAGGGGGCTATCTGACACGAGCCGGGAGCTCCACCGGGGAGATTATCACGAAGGCGGCTCTTTTCGCCCGCTTCCTGCCGAGCTAGAGGCCGCCCCCATGAGCAAGCTGGTATTGGTCGTCGGCTCTGGCGGTCGAGAGCACGCGCTCGCGGTGCGGCTCCTCGAATCCCCCGCGGTTTCTCGGGTGATCGTCGCCCCTGGCAACGCCGGCACCTCCGGCGTACAGCCCGGGATATCGGGCAAGGTGCTCGAAAGTGCGAGCGGGGACCCGCTCTCCATCGCGCGCTCGGCGGGCGTGGATTTGGTGGTGATCGGGCCAGAAGCGCCGCTCTGTGCCGGCCTGGTCGACGAGCTCGGCGCCGCCGGCATCCCGAGCTTCGGCCCCAGCCGGGCGGCCGCGCGCCTCGAAGGGTCGAAAGCCTTCATGAAGGAGTTCGCGGCACGGCACCGCATCCCGACTGCCAGCTTCGAGATCGTTCGTGATCCTGCCGAACTCGAGGCCAAGGTCCGCTCGTTTCGAGACGCCCCCGTCGTGAAGGCGGACGGCCTGGCTGCGGGCAAGGGCGTGACCGTCGCGGACACGCACGACCAGGCGATCGCCGTGGGCAAGCGGATGCTCTCGGGTGAGCTGTTCGGCGACGCGGGCAAGACCGTCGTCCTGGAGGAGCGAATCCTCGGCCAGGAAGCGAGCGTGCACTTGATCTCGGACGGACAGCGCTTCTTCGTGCTGCCGACCGCTCAGGACCACAAACGCATCTTCGACGGCGACCGCGGTCCGAACACGGGCGGCATGGGAGCGTACGCTCCCGCTCCGTTGATGAACGACGATCTCGCCGAGCGCGTGCGGCGTGAAATTCTCGAGCCCGCGGTGCTCGGCATGAAAGAAGACGGCGTGCCCTACTGCGGCGCGCTCTTCGCCGGGCTGTTCGTCACGCCTGCGGGAGATCCGATGCTCATCGAGTTCAACGTGCGTTTCGGCGATCCCGAGACCGAAGTCTTGATGAACACGACGCGGGGCGACCTGTACGAGGCGCTCCACGCTGCAGCGCGCGGGGCGCTCGACCCCGCCTCGCTCGAGCCGTCGGGAGAACACGCGATGTGCGTGGTCCTGGCGGCCGAGGGTTACCCCGAGAACCCGCGCAAGGGCGACGTGATCCGTGGCGTCGACGCGGCGAGCGCGCTCGAGGGCGTGCGCGTCTATCACGCGGGCACGGCGCTCTCGAACGGCGAGCTCGTCACTTCGGGCGGGCGCGTGCTCGCCGTCACGGCGCGCGGCGCGTCGCTCGTCGAGGCTCACTCGAGGGCCTACGCTGCAGCCGAGCGCATCGAATTCCGCGGCAAGCACTACCGGCGCGACATCGGAGCGCGCGCCCTCGCGTGAGCCACATGTTGAAGGCAGCGCTCGACCAGCTCGCGTGCGGTCGCGTCGTCGCGATCGCCACCGAATCTTTCTTCGGCCTCCTCGCGGACGTGACCTCGACATCGGCCATCGACGAGCTCCTTTCCCTGAAGCCGCGGGGATCCGACAAAGGGGTCCCGCTGCTCTTGCCCGACCGTGCGAGCTGGGAAACCCTGACCGACGACGTGCCCGAGGTCGCGGAGCGTCTCGGCTCGAGATTTTGGCCGGGACCGCTCAGCATCGCGTTGCCTTACAAGCCCGGTCTGGACGAGAGACTTTCGCTCGACGGGAGCGTGGCGGTCCGAATCCCGGGCGAGTCCCCCGCGTACGACCTGGTGCGCGCCTTCGGGCGGCCTCTCACCGCGACCAGCGCCAATCTCCCCGGTCAGCCCCCTGCGACGCGAGACGCGGAGGTCGCGGCGTCGTTCGGCGAGGCGATCGGGGACGGCAGGCTGCTCGTGGTCCGCGGCACGGCCCCGGGCGGCCGGCCATCGACTGTCGTGGTCGTGGGGACAGAAGGGCTTCGCATCGCGCGAGAAGGTGCTATTCCGGGCGCGGCCGTACTGGCCGCAGCCGGACCCTGACGGGTCCTTGACGCGACGCATCCCTGACGCTAGCGAAGCGCTGCCGGGTCCAGTACCCGACCCTGGAGGAACATGGCTCGAGTGATGAATTTCAATGCTGGTCCCGCGGCGCTGCCGCAAGCTGCCCTCGAACGCGCGCAAGCCGAATTGCTCGATATCGGCGGCACCGGCATGAGCGTGATGGAGCACAGCCATCGCGGTAAAGCGTACGAGGCCGTGCACAACGAGGCCATCTCGCTGGTGAAGGAGCTGCTCGGTGTTCCGGACAACTACGACGTCCTGCTCTTGCAGGGCGGCGCGAGCCAGCAGTTCGC
>JAEZYO010000889.1 GCA_023419055.1 Pseudomonadota bacterium
GGCGGAGGCGTGGACGTCACGATCGAAGATCAGGGCGTCGGTATCGACGACGAGGCGCGCGCTCGGCTCTTCGAGCCGTTCTTCACGACCAAGTCTCACGGTACCGGGCTCGGGCTCGCGATCACGCGTCAGATCATCGAAGTCCACTCGGGAAGCATCGCCTGCGAGCCGCGTCAGGGAGGGCCCGGCACCCGAATCTGGCTGCACTTGCCGGAGGCGTCGCTACAGGGTCAGCCGAAAGCCGGCTTCGCCGCGTCGGAAAACGCGAGCCCGAGCGGGAGCTCCGACGCGCCGGACACGAGCGACGCTCTGAGCGAAGAGCTCTGAGCCTCGATTTCGGGGGTGAAGCCGTATATTCTCCGGCGTCATGTCGGAGCTCCTCACCATCGTGCTCGCGACGAGCAACGTGGGAAAGATAGCGGAGCTACGCGCGCTGCTCTCGGACCTGCCGATCCAGTGGCTCGGTATCGGGGACGTGCTCGGTGACAAGCTCAGCATCAGTGAAGACGGGCTCACCTTCGAAGAGAACGCCGCCATCAAGGCGCGCGCGGTGAGCGCGGCGACCAGGCTCGTCGCCCTGGCTGACGACAGCGGGCTCGAGGTCGACGCCCTCGGCGGACGGCCGGGGGTTCGCTCCGCCCGGTTCGCGAGCGAGCGCGCCACGGACGCCGAGAACAACGCCGCGCTCCTGCGCGAGCTCGAAGACGTGGAGGAGCGAGCTCGTTCGGCGCGCTTTCGATGCGTGCTCGCGTTGGTCGATCCGTTCCGCGACGGCGCGCTGCACGTCGCGGAGGGGAGCTGCGACGGCTACATCGCTCGCGCGCCTCGGGGTAGCGGCGGCTTCGGCTACGATCCGCTCTTCGTCGTGCCCGAGCTCGATCATCGCGTGATGGCCGAGCTCAGCGAGTCGGAGAAGAACTCGGTGAGCCACCGCGCGCGCGCCGTGCGAGCGCTCAAGCCGATACTCGTGCGGCTCTTGAACGACCGCCTCGACGAGGTCGAGCGCATCAGCGGGTGATGTGCCTATTTCGAGGCGGCGATGTCGAAGTGGCCGCCTAGCTGCAGCGTGAACCAGGCGTGTCCGTCGCCCTGATCGTTCGGCCCGGTGAGGTCGAACTTCTGACCGTTGCTGCTCTCGTACTCGACGTCGCCGAAGGAGCCGACGCCGATCGTCGCCATCGGGGACAGTGAGAAGAAGGGGCTGATCCTGATGTCCGCGCCGATGCCCAGGCGACCTTCCAGGATCCCGTCGGTGAATTGCACTTCACTGCCGTCTTCGAAATGCGTGCGCGCCCGCCGGTACCCGAGCGCGAGCTCCGTCAGGAAGCCGACGCGGTTCGCGTCGGAGCTCGCGCGCAGGCCGATGCCGTAGAAATCGGTGTCGCCGCGGTCCTGATCGATCCGCTCGGCTCCGCCGAAGCTCACGTCGGCGTCACCCGAGCCGAGCTCGGCGCGCTCCCAGAGCGCAAAGAGGTTGTAGTTTCGGCTCAGGCGCATGCCCGCGTCGATCTCGAACATGGGCCCGCTCGAGGCGAAGTCGCTCCAGGGCACGCCTTCGTAGGCGGCGTAGCCGTTGACCGGCTGGAAGCGGGCGTACACGTTCCCGAACGGCACGAACCAGCCCACGCGTGCCCCGATCCAAAACGCCGTCTTCGGCGCGATGTGCCTCGGGACAGGAGGCGGCGGACGTTCGTATACGGCGCCGTAGCCGGGGGCGGGCGGCTCGTAGACTTGCACGCGCGGCGGGGGTCCGGGGGGAGGAGGAGGCGGCGCGGCGTTTGGCGGCGCCTGGTCTTCGGCCGGCGTCTCGACGTAGTACTCGGGAGGTGGGCTCCCCGAGGGCGGAGGCGGTGGGGTTGCCGGGGCAGGCGCGGTTGCCGGGGCAGGCGTGGTTGCCGGGGCAGGCGCGGTGGCCGGGGGCGGGGGCGCCTCGGCGGGCGGAGCCTGCGCGGCTGCGCTGACGTTCGCGCCGATTACGGCGAAGAAAGCCAAGGTCGTCGTCCGGCGCAACATCGAGCCGACGATAAGCAGTCGCGCTTCGAGAGTCGAGGGCGCGAACGCGCTCTTCTACGCCGCGGAACGCCTCGCGTTGACCCCCAAGCGGCGCGCGTGCTAGGTGAGCGCCGCGCCTCGGTAACGGTGCAGTACTACTGGAAAGGTCTCGGCAGCTACGGCAGCGTCGGCATCGAGATCGCGCTCAGCGTGATCGTCGGTCTGCTCGCAGGGCAGTGGCTCGACAAAAAACTCGGTACCAACGGCTGGCTCACCTTCATCGGGCTCGCCTACGGACTAGCCGCCGGCGGACGCGCCCTCTACAGGGTGCTCCAGAAGGCGAACCGAGAAGCCGAGGAGCTCGATCGCAAGGAACGAGAAGCCCGGAAGAAGTATGGCGACGACGAAAAGCCCAGCTCATGACGGCGGAGCGTTGAAGAACGCGCTCGTGGCCGTCGCCGTTGCGGGCCTCGTGGCGTCGGTCGTCTCCTTCTTCCTCTTCGGCTGGCGTGGCTTCCTGGGCAGCGCCTTCGGCGGCGCCATTGCGGTCTCGAACCTGTGGGCCGTGTCACGCATCGTGCGCGGGCTGGTCGAGGAGACCCGCTACCGCGCCCGCTGGTCGCTGTTCGCCGTGATGAAACTCACGCTGCTGATCGGCGTGGTGTTCGCGCTCGTCACGAGCGGTATCGCTCCGATTCTTCCGCTAGCCATCGGCTACGCGGCGCTGCCGGTCGGTGTCGTCATCGGCCAGCTCTGGACTCCGGCTCCCGCGGACGACGCTCCGCTCCGGGACGAAGGTTGAAGCATGCCCGAGCATTCTAGCTTTCTCACGTTCTTCCTCGCGCACATCAAGGACACGCTCGAGCACAACACGGACGCGCTCGGTACGAGCGTGATGGGGCACCAGGAGCCCACCTGGCAGAGCTTCGAGCCGCTCGCCGCCGCGCTCCTGGTCGCCGTCATCATCCTGCTCGTCGCGCTGCGAGTGAACTCGCGGCTGTCGCGCACGGACGAGGCGCTCATCCCCGAGCAGGAGCTCACGCTCCGCACGTTCATGGAGGCCTTCCTCGGCTACTTCTACGACCTCGCGAAGAGCGTGATGGATGCCGAGCGCGCCAAGCGCTACTTCCCGCTGATCGGGACCTCGGCCATCTTCGTGTTCTTCTCGAACGTGATGGCGCTGATCCCCGGGATGCCCATCGCCACGAGCAGCCTGAACATCACGCTCGGCTGCGCGCTCGTGGTCTTCCTCCTGTTCAACGCCTACGGCATCGCGGCGAACGGCTGGAGCTACGTCGCCCACTTGGCCGGGCCTGCGTGGTACCTCGCACCTCTGGTCTTTCCGATCGAGTTGATTTCGCTGTGCGTGCGGCCGATCACCCTGGCCGTTCGTCTCATGATCAACATGACGGCGGACCACATGATGCTCGGGCTGTTCCTGAGCCTTATTGCGCTTTTGGTGCCGGTGCCGGTGATGCTGCTCGGCGCCCTGGTGGTGGTGGTTCAGACGCTGGTCTTCACCCTGCTCGTCTGCATTTACATCGGCCTTGCAACCGAGCACGAGCACGAGGCTGCGCATTCGCATTAATGGAGTGGCGACCCGCCTAAAAAAGCACTAAGAGGCCGGTCGCGAGCACCCCCCCGGACAACGCGGTGGCGCCGGGAGCCCCGCCAAGTCTCGGAAGCTTTCAGGAAATAGAAGGAGATGACGATGTCGAAGAACAAGATGGCACTCACCGCATTCGCGACCAGCACCCTCGTAGCGTCGAGCGCGTTCGCTCAAGAGGGCGCGGCGGGCGCTTCGGCCGGTTCGCATGCGATGGCAGCGCTCGGCGCTGGTCTTGCCATCGGCCTCGCGGTGCTCGGCGGCGGCCTCGGTCAGGCGCGCGCTGCCGCGGCGGCGCTCGAAGGCATCAGCCGTAACCCGGGCGCGGCCCCGAAGATCCAGACGCCGATGATTCTCGCGCTGGCTCTGATCGAGTCGCTCGTGCTCTTCGCGTTCCTCATCGCGTTCTTCCTCCAGGGCAAGGTCCCCGGCGCGGGTGGCTGAGTCGCGCGGGGCCGTTCTTCGGCTCCGACGGACCGCGCTCGCGGTCACCTGACTCGGACGAGAGTCCCCGGTTCGTACTCGGTCGGAAAGACCGCGGACCAGCCGGAAGGCAACCGGGGACTCGTCCAGTCGAACAAACGCTTCGCGTCGCGAGGCGTGAGGTTCACGCAGCCGTGGCTCTGCACGCGCCCGAACGCGCGGTGCCAGAACGTGCCGTGCAACCCGTAGCCGCGCTCGAAGTACATGACCCAGGGTACCGCCTGGATGGCGTAGTTCTCCTGGGCCTCGAGGTTCTCGAGGTTGTCCATGTCGCTCGAGCGCAGCTTGACCCAGATTCGATGCTGCCCGCGCGGGGTCGCGAGCTCGGTACCGTCCGCGCCGCGTCCGCTCGAGATCAGCGTCGCGAACACGGCGCGAGAGCCGGCGTAGGCCGTCAGCACCTGCTGCTCGAGGTCGACGTCGATCCAGCGCTCGCCGGGCCGTAACCCCTCGGGTAGGGGCGCGCGGCGCGGGCCCCTCACGTCGCGAGCGCGCACCCACTCGCTCTCGCCGACGCGATAGTAGCGCTCCTTGCCGAGCGTTCGCTCCTCGAGCGCGCGGAGAGCGACGAACCGCGCGACGGAGGGCAGCCTCGAGCGTTGCCCCGGCTTCGAGTACAGGCTCGCCGATTCCGCCGTCACCCAGAGGACGTCGAGCGCGTCGTTCTCGAGCTCGACGCCGCCGAACTCCGGCGCGCGAACGGGCCGGAGATCGCGGAGCGGGATCCAGAGCCCGTGCGTGCTCTGCCCGAAAGGATCTGCGCCGCGCAGGCGCTCGCGACGAATCGCGACGCCGAAGCCCGGAAACAGCTGTGCGTCGGGCGCGCCTTCCTCGGCGGTATCGAACGCGCGGTAGCCGAAGCTGCCGTCACTCCCGACGAAGTAATAGCGAAACGGGAGCCCGTCGGGCACGTCTTCGAACGCGGCGCGCGTGCTCGGCGGCGGCAGGCGACTCGCTTCGACGCCTTCCGAGCATACCCAGGCGAGCGCTCCGACCATGTAGAACGAGCCGTTGCAGCCAGGGCCGCGACGCTCGGCGAAGACCGGGAGCAGCGCGCCCGGTTGAGCGGCGCCGCGTCGGGCAGCGGTCGCCGACGGTTCGGTGAAAATGGGCTCGTCAGGGCGCGTGACGACGACGGAGGGCGCGCCGTGAGCGGCGCTCGAAAACAGCGCGAGCGCGCCGACGACCCTCGCGATCGCGAACGCGCGAGGCGTCACTGATAGGAGAAGCGGAGCTCGTGGTCGCAGACCTTGAAGATGTCACCCTCGGTGATCACCTTCCGCTGCACGCGCTGCCCATTGAACTCGACGCCGTTGGTCGAGCCCATGTCGACGATGTAGTACTGCCCGTTCAAGAACTCGATCATCGCGTGCTGGCGCGAGACGTTGGGATCCTTGATCGTCAGATCGCTCGACTGCTTGCCGCGCCCGATGATGAAGCGGTCCTTCGTCACGGGGAACTGCTGACCCTGATATTGGATCTGCAAGCGCCCCGCGGCGGCGGGCGCCGGAGGCGCGGGCGGGGCGGCGCCGCGAGGAGCACCGGGC
>JAEZYO010000165.1 GCA_023419055.1 Pseudomonadota bacterium
ACGTCGCGGGCAGCGCCGTACAGGTGTTGGCGGCGCCGCCCGTACCGCCCGTACCCGCCGTGCCGGCCGTGCCCCCACTCCCGGCCGCCGCGCCGGCCGTGCCGCCGGTACCGGCCGCCGAACTTCCCGCAGCCCCGCCACCCGTCCCAGCCGTCCCACCGGTCGCGCCGGTTGCGCCGGCGCCCGTCTGGCCGCCCGGCTGGGAGTCCTCGGAGGAGCAACCGACTGCAATCAAGCTAAATGCGCACAACGACTTCAGTAAGAACCTCGAATAAATACCCATTCCTAAGACCATCCTCGTGAGTCCCCAGAGCGTGGGGAATTGATCACCCATTCGTGAGGATTCGAACACAAGTCCCCGGGTATGTCGACGGCCCCGGCACCTAAACGGCCGCTCCCCCTATCGGCGCTATACCTCTCTGCCTATGTCCCAGCCCGAGCTCGCGACCCTTCTGGTGTCCTGTCCGGATCGCCGCGGCATCGTCGCTACCCTGGCGCAGGTGCTCTACGGCTACGGCGCGAACATTCTCGACTCGAGCCAGCACACCGACTCGGCTGCCGAGATGTTCTTCCAGCGAATCCATTTCGATCTGGCGGAGCTCCAAGCCGACCGTCGCACTTTCGAGCGCGCGGTGCAGGAAGTGGCCGAGCGTTTCGGCATGGAACATCGCCTGCTCTACGGCGACAGGCGGAAGCGCGTCGCGCTCTTCGTCTCCAAGTACGATCACTGCCTCTACGATCTTTTGCTCCGCCACCGTTCGAAGGAGCTCGCCTGCGACATCGCGCTCGTCGTCTCGAACCACCCGGATCTCGAGCCCGTGGCGCAGAGCTTCGGGGTTCCTTTCGTGCTCTCGCCGAAGGATCCCGCCAACAAGGTGCAGCAAGAGCACGGCGAGATCGAGCTTCTGCGTCGTTACGAGGTCGATCTCGTCATCCTCGCCCGTTACATGCAGGTGTTGGGGGAGGAGTTCGTCACGCAGTTCCAGAACCGAGTGATCAACATCCACCACTCGTTTCTGCCCGCGTTCGTGGGCGGAAAGCCGTATCACCAGGCGCATGATCGCGGGGTGAAGCTCATCGGCGTGACGGCGCACTACGCCACCAAGACGCTCGACGAGGGGCCGATCATCGAGCAAGACGTGGTGCGGTGCTCGCACCGCGATTCGGTCGAGGACCTGATCCGCAAGGGCCGCGATCTCGAGAAGGTGGTGCTCGCGCGCGCCGTGCGTTCGCACCTCGATGATCGCGTCCTCGTTTACGGCAACAAGACCGTCGTCTTCGATTGAGGCGCGCCCCTCGTCGCTGCGGGCCGCGGGGCTTCGCTACGGCGTGAAACCGACGTCGTCGATCTTGAAGTCGATCGGCGCCGGAACCGCGATGTAGGTCGGCATGTCGTTCGGATCGTTCGGGTCGTCGACGAAGGCGGGATCGGCGACGAACTCGAGCCCCGCCGAGAACTGCATGCCCGTGAGGCGTGCTCCCGTGGCGGGCACCTCCGTCGTACCTGCGGTGCCGTTCGTGAACATCGCCCACGGCAAGGTGATCTCGGTCCAGTCGGCGGTGACCGGGATGTCCGCGACGGAGGGGCCCTTGCAAGTGTCCGCGGCGCCGGCGCACGTGCCTCCGCCCGCGGGGTCCGCTGCGGGCGGGTTCGTGTCCTCCATCGCGAGCGTGAGCGAAACGGTGCCGAGCGGCACGCTGCCGCGCACCCAGAACGAGAGCCCCGAGAACGAGGACGCGTCGATGCAGCCGAACCAGATCCCCGTCGCGGCGCCCCACGCCCCGGGCTGGAGATCGACGGCGGTGTAGCTCCGCACCAGGCTGATCCCCCAGTTGCTGGCGTGCCCCGCCAAGATCGAGAAGGTGCTCGTCCCGAGCTCGGCGCCCGTGGTCGGATCGTCGTCGAAGAAGTAGCTGCCCGCGTAGGTCGCGGCGGTGCCGGGCACCAGGAAGACGAAGTCGCTCGCTCCGACGGTCCCGTCGTACGCCTCGAAATCGGCGAGGATTGGACTCGTGACGGTGGCTTCCGTCGCGCAATCTTTCACGACCGCTCCGGTGCCTCCCGCGCCGCCGCTCCCCGCCGTGCCACCGCTCGCGCTGGCGCCGGCGTTGCCCGCCGTGCCTCCGGTAGCGATCCCAGCGCTCCCGCCGAGCCCCGCGCTCGCTCCGCCCGCGCTCGGTGCGCCGCCGCTCGTCCCGACTCCGCCGCTGCCGCTCGCGGCTCCTGCGGACGCGCCGGCTCCGCTCGTCTGGTTCCCGCCTTCCGGCGTCGTGCTCTGCGTGCACGCTGCGACGAGCGCAACGGCGAGCAAGGCGGCCGAACCTATCCCGACACGGAGCTCACGTTCCCTCGCGCTCTGCACGCACGCACCCTGCCACGGATCTTCGAGCACTCGAGTGCTCGAGCCGCAAGAAGCTCTTCGACGACCAGCGTCGCTGCGCTCGTACCAGCGGTGCTCTGCTAACGTCCGCCGCTCGCGCGCGCCACCAATAGTGAGCTCGATTCGACTCTGCGTCGAATTGTTCAACACGTCGAACGGAGTGCCGCGCAGATAGGTCGTCATGCGCTTTACGACAATCTCCGCCGTTGCTGGTTGCGTTACCGTCTGCGCGGTCGTGTCCGCCTGCGGGCAAGGCGCTTCGACTACTTCGGACAGTCCGGGGTCGAGCGCCGGCACGACGGGGAGCGGCGGAGTTCCGGGCAATTCGGCGGGTTCCGGCGGGAGCACCGGCGCCGTCGCGGGCACCGCCGGTAGCGCTGGCGGAACCTCTTCCAGCGGTGGGAGCACGGGCGGCGGCGCGAGCGTGTGCAGCCCTGCGGCGATGGCGTGCGGTTGCCCCGATCTAGAGCTCGACGAACAGAATTGCGGAGCGTGCGGCGCGGTGTGCGGGCAGCACCAGTCTTGCCAGAGCGGCACGTGCGCTTGCGCCCTGGGCTTCGCCGATTGTGGAGCGGGCTGCGTCGAGGTCGCTTCCGACCCGAAGAACTGCGGGGATTGCGGCAACGTCTGCGGCGCGGGTCTCGTGTGCTCACAGGGAGCGTGCGCGGCAGGGTGCGCGGGCGGGCTCACCGCGTGCAACGGCGCGTGCGCCGACCTGACGGGCAGCCCCGTGCACTGCGGAGCCTGCAACAACGCGTGTCCCGACGATCAGGATTGCTGGCAGAGCCAATGTCGCTGCCCGACTGGCAAGGCGTCGTGCAACGGCGGCGCTTGCCAGGACGTGACGAGCGACGAGCAGAACTGCGGCGAATGCGGCAGGGTGTGCCCCGCCGGCTCGACCTGCACGGCGGGCGAGTGCGTCTGCCCCGAAGTTCAGACCGCCTGTGGCAACACCTGCGCCGATCTGACGCTCGACGAGCAACACTGCGGGACCTGCGGCAAGGTATGTTCGGGGAGCACGCAGTGCTTGTCGGGCGGCTGCGTGGACCCGACGAGCGTGAACTGCGGGAGCGCGTCTCAAGCAGGTAAGACGTGCACCAAGGACGCGTTCATCGAGACGTCGAAGTACTGGATCAACAACAACCAATGGGGCTCGGACACGGGCAGCGGCTCGCAGTGCATCTGGAAGACGTGTGCGAGCGGAGACCTCGTGGGGTGGGGGACGAGCTGGCAATGGACCGGTCAGTCGAACTCGGTGAAGACCTACGCGGCGCTGGTCTTCGGCTGGCAATGGGGTTGGAAGATCCAGAACACCGGGTTGCCGGTGCAGATCTCCTCGAACAAGAACGTCAGCTGCGGCTGGTCGTTCAACGTCACGATGCAGAACACGAACACCTTGAACGTCGCTTACGACATGTGGGTGCACGCGATCTCGAACCCCGACTACGCGAACGATCCCACCGACGAGATCATGGTCTGGCTCTATCGCTCGAACGGAGCGGGGCCGATCGGCACCAAGACGACGACGGTGAGCCTCGCTGGATCGAACTGGGACCTCTACGAGGGGAACGGTGGCGCGTCCTGGAAGGTGTTCTCGTTCGTGCGCACGTCGAACGCCACGACCGCGGTGATGAACATGATGGACTTCCCGCGCTACCTGGTCGCGCAGAGCAAGATGTCCGGCTCGAAGTACCTCTCCAGCGTGCAGGCGGGCACCGAAGTCTTCATCGGACAGGGCCAGCTCGACACGAACGGCTTCTACTGCCGCGTGCAGTGAGCCCTACTTCTTCGGCGCGAACCTCCTCGCGATCTCACAACCTTTGGTCACGCCGAGCTCGCAGGCTTTCTCGGCGTCGCGAATCGCCGCGTCCATCTGCCGGATGGCGCGGTACGCACCTCCTCGTTCGAGGTACCCTCTGCCCTCGTTGGGGTGGCGGGTCAGGTGCTCGGTCCAGTGCTCGATGACCTCCGCGAAACGACCGCGCTTCGCGAGCGCGGCGTCGAGAGCGAGGTACGCTTCGAACACGTCGTCTTTTCGAGCACGCGCGGTCAGCCGTTCGATCTCCTCGGGATCGAGGTTCGGGCTTCCGCGCCGCAGTAGTTCGTCTCGCCAGCGCCGGGTTTCGGCGCGGTCGGGCTGGATGAAGAGCGCGAGCTCGTACGCCGCGAGCGCCTCCCTGGCTCGGCCCGCGTTGAAGTGTTGGTTGCCGGCGAACTCGAGACCTCCCGCGTAGGTCGCTCGGTTATCCAGGCCCTCCGTAGGATTGAGCTCGAGCGCCTTGGCGAAGCTCTCGCCCGCTCGCTCGAACTCCTTGAGCTTGAAGAGAGCGTGCGCGCGCTTTCGCAGCACGTCCTCGAGCTCGGGCCGAAGGGCGAGCGCGCGATCATACTCGGCGGCAGCTGACCTGAAGTCACCGAGGAGGGCCTGAGCCTCGCCCCGCTTTTCGAAGAAGTTCCAGTGCTCCCCGAAGCTCTGCGCCCTGATGGCAGCCGCGAGCGCACCTTGATGGTCCTTCGCCGTCATGAGGTCGTCGGCGCGCGCCAGCTCGACGACTCCGGGCAAGAGCTTGAGCCTCGGGTTGCGTGATGCCTCGAGCTGCGCGCGGTCCGCTATCGCGCTCATGCGCGCGTAGGAGCCGCCCCAGCGCGGCGGTTGCGCCGCCATGGCCATGAAGTAGAGCCGAAAGGAGAGCGGGAAGCGCGTCACGGCCCGCTCGAACGCCTGTTGTGCGCGTCCGTGATGCTTGCCGTCCGAAATCAAGCTGAGGTGGACGTCGAGCGCATCTGGCTCGAGCGCGAGCGCGCGCTCGTAGTCCTGTCGAGCCCGATCGAGCTCGGCGTTCATGGCTGCAAGCTGCGCAGGGGGCGTTTTGGAGATGTACTCTCCGCCGCGGTAGTGGCTCGCGAGCGAAGAACGGTAGTTTCCGCGCGCCGCGTAGGGCGCAAAGGAGTTCGGATGCCGCGCCACCCACTCGTCGAGGAGCGCCGCGAACGACGGATCTTTCGCGCCGAACGCGGAGAGCGCGTCCGTAGGCCAATACTCCTTGCGGAAGTCGGCCTCGAACTCTCGCTGTAGATCCTCGATGTAGCGCGTCAACTCGTCGAAGCGACGATTCCTGAGCAGCGCGTGCATGCAGAGGATGCTCACGGTCTTTTTCGGATACCCGTATGCGTCCTTCCCTTCCTCTCCGACGAAGACGAGCTCCGAGGGCACGGCCGTCGGTGGGAGCGGGTGCACCTCGACGGGTTTGCGAGCAGGAGCCACGCTCGCCGAGCTCACGCTCACCCGCGACTGATAGAGCCTCTCCCCGAGCTTCAGCGCCACGAGCGCTACTCCCCCCGAGACAGAGAGCGCGGCCACGACTGCGACGACGGCCACCCATTTCCTCATGCAACTCAGAGAATCGGCGCGGGCGGCCCTCGGGTCAAGCCGCGGGTCTCCGGCAGCCGTCGACAGCTCCCGCCCCGTCCCGCTCTCGAGCGTGCGGTGATCTCTTACACCGACGTAGGCGCGCTCCTGCCTCGTCGTGCGACGGCCCGGCGATGATGCTATGAGCCCGGCGTTTTGTCCCTGCTGGAAGTCGCCAATCTGGGTTTCGGATACACGAACACGCCCCTATTTTCCGGGGTGACGTTTCGCCTGGAGGCGGGGGAGCGTGCGGCGCTCGTCGCCCCGAACGGAGCGGGAAAGAGCACGCTCCTTCGCGTGATCGTCGGGGAGCTTTCGCCGGATCAGGGCACGTCGCTGATCAAGAAAGACGCGCGGCTCGGGTACTACCGCCAGAGCCACGAGAGCAAGCTCTCGGGCAGCGTGATGGAGGCGTTGATGAGCGGCTTCCGCGATCTGGTGGCGCTGCGAAAGGAGCTGTTCGCCGCGCAGGCAGCGGCGGCGAGCGGCACGGAGAGCGCGCTCGCGCGCCTCGCGGAGGCGACGGAGCGCTATCAGCACGCAGGCGCCGACGCGCTCGAGCATCGCATCGAGAGCATCGCGACCAAGCTCGGCTTCTCGACGAGCGATCTCGAGCGGGACGTGAGCACGTTGTCCGGCGGGCAGCGCGGCCGGCTCGAGCTCGGCGTCGTGCTCGCCACCGAGCCCGATCTTTTGCTGCTCGACGAGCCGACGAACCACCTCGATCTCGAGACCATCCGCTGGCTCGAGCAGTACCTGACGGGACTTCGCTCCGGCGTGCTCGTGGTCTCGCACGACCGCGCGTTCCTCGACGCGGTATGCCCGAGCACGTTCGAGCTCGGGCAGCGCGTGTTTCGCACCTACTCGCTCTCGTACACGGCCTACGAGCTCGAGCGCGCGGAAGATCTGGCGCGAGAGCAGAAGCAGCTCGAGGAGCAGCAGGCGTTCATCGAGAAGACCGAAGACTTCATCCGCAAGAACATCGCCGGGCAGAAGACGAAGCAGGCGCAATCTCGGCGCAAGATGCTCGACAAGCTCGAGCGCGTGGAGCGCCCCGAGGACGTGTGGGCGCGCGCCGAGCGCGTGCGCTTTCGTTTCGCGGACGCGCCCCGGAGCGGCGACATCGTGCTCGATTGCCGCGGGCTCTCGGCCGAGCGCGGCGAAAGGACGCTGTTCTCCGGGGTCGACCTCCTCGTGCGCCGCGGCGATCGCATCGGGATCGTGGGACCGAACGGCTGCGGCAAGACCACGCTCTTGCGCTTGATGGCCGCGCGAGGCGCACCCCAAGACGGCGGAGAAGTGAAGCGGGGGACGAACCTCCGCGAAGGCTATTTCGATCAGCACCTGGGCTCGCTCGACGAGAAGAAGAGCGCCGTAGAGGAGGTGCGGAGCATCCGCGGCGACTTCAACGACGACGGCGCGCGCCAGTACCTCGCGCGCTTCCGCTTCTACGGCGACGACCCGCTGCGTAAGGTCGCGAGCTTTTCAGGCGGGGAGCGCACCCGACTCGCGCTCGCCAAGCTGCTGCTCGAGCCTCGAAACCTCCTGTTCCTCGACGAGCCGACGAATCACCTCGACATCCCGGCGGCGGAGATCCTGGAGGAGGCGCTCTCGGGGTTCGAGGGCAGCGTCATCC
>JAEZYO010000976.1 GCA_023419055.1 Pseudomonadota bacterium
TCCGAATCTGGCCCACTTGCCACCTCCAAGGACCCGGAACTCGGACTATCAATCGAGCCAAGCGTGACGCTCTCGCTCGAAAAGGTCCCGTCGGTGGCCACCCTTTGAAGCCGAATCGTCCACGGTCCGCCTAAATACGGCGCCTCCGCCCACACGACGACATAATCGGTTCCGTCGAAGGAGACCGAAGCATCCGCGATCTCGGCCACGTCCGCGATCATCAAAGCGGGGTGATCGAGGACCACTCCTTCCGCGGAGACTCGCCTGGCGTGCAGCCGAACGCGAGATCCATCGTCCACATCGTACTGGGTCAAGCCGAGGGCCAACCAGCCCTCGCCGTCCGACGCGAGGCCAGCAGGGTCGGCAGCCCCTGGGACCCAGCTCAGGTCGGGCTTCACGACGTGCGGCTCTCCCACCTGCACCTCGGAGGCGGCGACTGGCGAGCTGCCCAACACAAGCGCCAGCGCGGCGCCCCAACGACACAACACCTTGGGCGCTCGAAGGCGCGCCGCGTATCCCAGTCGATCCACTTTCATGCCATCCCAAAGACTAGACGATCGCGGTGAAAGGGTCGGAATCGAATTCACCGACCCAGGATTTCAGCCTCGAACCGCTAGCGCGCCTACATCCGATCTGCCCGAAAACGGGACCGCGAGCGCTGCCCCGCGCCCACCGGTAAGCGGACGCGAGGCTGACCGCTCACGGACCGAACGGATCCGATCCGGGGTGACCGATCGGAACAGGCGCGCTCGGTGCTGCATGAGTCACGCCGTCACCGGCCGCACTGCTCTGGCTCGCCCCCGCCGTGACGGGAACCGTGACCGATTCGGGTTTCCCCGCCACCGGCGCCGTCTCCGGCTCGGGTTCCGGACGACGCCGCGCCGCTCGCACCGAATAGAGCGACGGAATGATGTCGTCTACATCACCCTTGCGCCAGCGCAAGAACGACACCGCACGCCGCACCTCGTCGTAAGCGCGCACGAACAGCGTGTAGGCACGATGACGTTGCGCCGCCACCTCGACCACCAGCGCCTCCCCCTGCTCCTTCAGACCGAGCGCGGACACGATCTGATCTCGCAGCGCCTCGAACTCGATGATCTGCGCGAGGGTCAGCGACGTCTTGCCCTGCACCTTCGGCCACGCTTCTCGTACCATCATCGCTAGTCGCCCGACGTCCATCGCGATCCCGCGGTGCCCCAAGCTGCGATCGAGCTCGCCCGGACGCCGTGGCGACAAGTGACCGTTCACCACGAACGCCCCAATATTCGCGAGCAACACCTCCCGCGCCTCGGTCGCCCGCGCCACGAGCCCCGCCAACGCCTCCGGCGGACCGGACGCCGTCATGTACAACGTCTGCAACTGCAATAGCGCGTACGCATAGTCCTCGAGCTTCTCGAACGCCGCCACGTCGAGGTTCGGCAACTTCTTGATCTCGGCCTCCAGGGCCCTCACCTCCGGCAGCACCCCGAGCGCCGTCTGAACGATAGCCGGCACATCCAGATTGATCACCGCCAGACCCTCCTCCGGCACCGCGCTGATCTCCGCAAGCAAGCGCTTGTACGCCGCCTCCGACCGCGACATCGCGGCCTCCCCCACCGGCTCCGTCGGCACCGTATCCTGCATCTCGATTGTTCGATTCTTCTTGGCCATTTTCATTCCTCCGAAGAGCCAGGTCGCCCGATTGCAACCTTCCTCTCTCCCCCACCTCTTCGGCCCCTCCCCGAAACCGGTTGCTAAGAAAGTGACGGCCTCCGCCTCGCCCCTTCCCGGCAAGCAAAACGGACCGAATCGGTCATTCTCGAGCCTCGGGAGGCTCCCCACCAACCGGATCGGTCACCTTCACTGCCTCGCGGAGCTTCCCAGCAACCGAATCGGTGACGTTCGATGCCTCGGGAGCCTTCGGACTAACCGAATCGGCCCTCTTGAGTGCCTCGGGAGCCTTCAGACTAACCGGTTCAATCGCAAGTGCCTTGCGGGGCTAGAAAGAGCGAACTGGAGCGGTCAGTCTGGGTGTCTCGCGAGGCTTCGGCCTAAGCGATGGGGTCGCAAGAGCCTCGTGCGGCTAGGAGGAGCGAGCCAGGTCGGCTGCCGTCGCGACGCTGAGAGGACGCCGAGAACGCTGCCTGCGGACGAGGTACCATTCGCCGCTTCCACCGACTGGACGGCGCCCGCTGGCGCCCCATCATATCGGCCAGCGCGGGTGCGCAAGCTCGGATTCGGGGCGGCACAGAAGGGGCTCGGCCCACGCTGCCCCGGCAGCACGTGACCGGGCACAGGGACCCCGCTGGACAAGGCGAGGCAAACATTTGGTCGTCTCTGGTACCTTGTGCGCGGAGAGGCCCGCGATGGGAGACCTAAAGAGCCGCTGGAAGCTAGACCCTAACGCGAGCGAGCAGGCGCACCAGGCGCACGCAAAGCTGAAGAACGTCCACGATTTCTTGCAAGAAACAGTCGACGCGCTCGGTGAAAGCGAGGTGCTGACGAACGTCGTCAGAACGCTCGAGCGCACAGTGCCTTGGGCAGGGCAAGTTGTCGATGCCATCGGCGACAGCCTGCCACCGGCGAAGTTTCTATTGCACCTCCTTGAAGGAGTTGGCCGCATCGACGATCCCCAAGAGCTCGGGCTGCTCGCGTCGACGCTCGCGTTTCAGACCGCCGTGCAACAAGCGTTGCCGGAGGTGATCGGCATGGCTCCCCCACGCGCCCAAGCGATGCGGAAGGTACTTTCAGAACATGCGAGCAGCAGCTACGACTTCAGCGAGTTCTCCTGGGGCCGCGCGCTCTCCCATCCGTTCGTGACGGATTCGACACGCTCCCTCGAAGAGCTCGGCAACGCCCTCGGGCTCGATGGCCCTTGGAACGTTCAACTCCAGCGGGAGGTCCATACGCGCTTCACTCCTGCTCTCAGAGCCTTGCTTTGCCATCGGGATACCGAGGAGCGTTTCGCCCCGTTTCGAAGGCTGGTCGAGTTGGGATCCGAGGCGTTGTCGCTACGCCGGGCGATCGCGGATCACGTCGAGACCCAGCGCTGGATGTTTGAGGACCGCGCGGTGCTCGGCACCGAACCCTTTTCTCTCGCGAGCGTCTACGTCGAACCGCAGGCGACCACTCTCACATGGCAAGACCTCCAGGGGGTCCGCGATCGCAGGGGTCAGGATCCGTTCGACATCAAGCACCCGCGCGTTTCTCTGCTCGATACCGTGCTCGAGCTGCTTGGAGACCATAATTACCGGGACGCAATCTTCGTCCAGGGGCCTGCGGGATCTGGAAAGTCGACCTTCACCCTCAGACTCTGCTCAGCCCTCTTAAGAGCCGGGATGACGCCGCTGCGGGTCGAGCTCAAGCACCTGGACGCTCGCTCCGGAGTCCACTTGGCAGATGCGCTCGCTCGCTCCCTCGAGTTCCGCACTCAGCGGCCGGCCGAATTACCCACCTTTCTACCGCAAGGGATTGATTACACGCGCAAGTTCCTGGCCCTCTTCGACGAGCAGATCACGTTCAAAGGGACCTCGGTCTGCCCCTACGTGCTCGTCCTCGACGGCTGGGA
>JAEZYO010001007.1 GCA_023419055.1 Pseudomonadota bacterium
CTCGTGGCCGCAGGCGTGCGCGGCGTGGTCTTGCCCTTGTTCGTGCCGCACCGGGTCTCGCCGAGCGGACCGCGCGCCGAAGATCTCGAGGCCTCGTACGCGCGCGTGTTCGACCAGCTCTCGCGCACGGAGCCCTACCTCTTGCCGGGGTGTCACTCGGAGGCGGGGAAGGTTCGGACCTTTCTCGCCTTCGAAGGTTCGGCGCCGCTCGCCGACGATCCGGACGCACCGCTCCGCTGGGTCGCGCGCGGCGTCCGCTTCTTCGGGCTCGTCCACACGCGCACCAACCGGCTCGCTTCGTCGTCAGCCGATCCGAACCCGACCTACGGCTTGACGGAAGAGGGCAGGCGCTTCGTCGAGCGCGTGCACGCTGCCGGAGGCCTCGTGGACATCTCTCACGCTTCCGATCGCGCGGCGCGCGACGTGCTCGCCCTCGCTCGTCGAGACGGCGTGCCGGTGCTCGCGACTCACTCGAACGCGCGGGCCCTCGCCGATCATCCTCGCAACCTGACGGACGATCTCTTGCGTGCCGTCGCGGCGAGCGGCGGCGTGGTCGGCGTCAACTTCCACTCGCCGTTCGTCGTGCGCGGGCGCCCCGCGAAGCTGTCCGACGTGGTCGCGCAGGTGCGCTACCTCGTCAAGGTGATGGGGTCCGAGCACGTCGCGCTCGGTTCGGACTTCGAGGGCGACATCGAGCCGCCGAGAGGGCTCGAGGACGCACGCGGCTTTCGTCGCTTGGCTCTCGCGCTCGAGCGGGCCGGGCTCACGCGGGCGGAAGTGGAGGCGGTGTTCGCCCGGAACGCGGAGCGCCTGCTGTGTCGGGTTCCCTCGGCATCGCCTTGATGGTACCGGTCGCCCGATCACCCTTCGCCGATCTGGAAGGACGCGCGCCATGACGACCCTCGAGACCCGTTGCCTGGATGCATTCCCCGCCTGGCTCCGCAGCTTGGCCGAAGACGCGAACGCGCTCGCCGCGCTGCTCGAGAGCTCCGAGCTCGAAGAGCCCCTGAAGCGTCGTGTGGCCGGCGCGCTCACCTACCTTTTCAAGTCGCTGGACCTGATCCCGGACGGCCTCGAGGACCTCGGCTTCATCGACGACGCCTTCGTGTTTCGAGTCGCCGCGCGCGGCGCGGTGACGGAAGCGCCTCCCGAGGTGCTCGCGAAGCTCGCCGAAGAGGCGGCGCTGGTCGAGGAGTTCTTGGGCGAGGCGTACCCGCGCCTCGTCGGCTACGTCGAAGGGCTCGGCGCTTCCGCCGCGAGGGGTCGAAGCGTCGACGACGTGCTCGGAGACGAGACCAAGCGCGAAGAGCTCGTGCGCGAGGTCCGGCAGTGGGCTTCGGGCTACGAGGCGCCCTCCTTCGGTCGAGACGAGAAGAACCTGGTCAAGCTGCGCGCGTTCCTGCTCACCAAGCTCCCCGCGTAGCCGGCCACCACGCTGGGGCAGGTTGGATCGAGGCCGCCTCGTCTCGTGGGAGGCCTCGGTGGATCAGCGGGGTGGGCGCCACGGGCACGCGAGTTGCTGCGCTTCCACCGTGGAATCACGCAGGGGAGGGCCCAAGCATGTTGTGCTCTGAACTGATGAAGACGGATGTCGAGAAGTGCGGCTCGGACGAGGGAGTCGAAGCCATCGCCGAGCGCATGCGCGCGCGGAACGTCGGCTTCATGCCGGTTTGCGACGACCGAGGGAGAGTCATCGGTACGCTGACCGATCGCGATCTGGTGCTGCGCGTCCTCGCCGAGCACCGTGACCCGAACGCCACCGCCGTGGCAGACGTCATGACGAGCGACGTGATCGCGTGCAAGCCGAGCGACGAACTTTCGGTCGCCGAGGCGCTGATGAGCAAGCACAAGAAGTCTCGAATCTTGTGCCTCGACGACGAGGGGTGCGCGGCCGGCATCATCAGCCTGTCCGACGTGGCGCGCACCGAGACCGGTGGAAAGGCGTCGGCAATCTTGCGCTCGGTGTCGCAGCGCGAAGCGCGGCCCTGAGAAACAGTGCCTCGGCGGGGTGACCAGGCCTGAGCGCACTTGGTCACCGGGCCGAGGCACGGCGGGCGGAATTTGCGGGCTGCGCAAATTCACGGTGGAGCTTCCTCTCGCGGCCGGCGCAAGGGGTGTTATCCTCTCTCGGCTTCCCGCGGAGCTCGGGAGCGGAGGAGTCATGCGTTTCAGCCACCACGTCGTTTCGCTCGCCGCGTTCGCGCTCTCTACCGTCGCAGCCTCGTCTGCCCTGGCCGTGGGTGAGGACGAAGCCTCCGCTGGAGCAAAGGGAGTCATCGGCGGCGCTCTGCTCGGCGCAGAGCTCGTGCTCACCGTGCAGGCCGCCGCGGACGTGCAGCCGACCTGGTGGTACTTCGTCGGAGGCGGTGCGGGGGCCGTCGCTGGCGGCGTGGGTGGTTATTTCATCGAACAGGAAGCAAGCCCCCGTGTTTCGATGCTCATGTTGGCCGGCGGCCTGGTGTTGGCGATCCCGACGACCGTCGCCGTGCTGAGCGCGGCAGCGTACGAGCCTCCCGCGGACTACATGCAAGACACCGCGCCCGTCGACGAACCGGTAGCGGATCCTCCGCTGCCCGACGGCGCGACGAGCGCGCCCCCTGCGAGCGCACCCGCACCCGCATCGTCGCCTTCTCCTGCGCCGACCGGTCAAAGGGACATGCGCCGCCGCGACACGCGACGAAACAGAGTCGTCGCGGAGCGGCGCTTCGATCTCACTCCTCCGGCGTTGCTCGACATCGATCCGAATCGTGTCGCGATCGCGATCCCCGCGGTGGAAGTCCGCGACGTGTTCACTCCGGCCGAGCGCTTCGTGTTCGGTGTGCAGCAGGCGACGGAAGTACGCGTCCCGGTGCTGGCTGTCGCCTTTTGATACCGAAGCCCTGAAAATTGATAGGCGCTCGGCGGGCGCGAGTTGAGGGGCGCGCTCTACCCCGAATTGCCACAAGCTCTCGCCGAAGAGGCGGAAAAGAAGGGGAGCGCGGCGACAAATTCGCCTTGGCCTCGCGCGGAAGGTCCCGCTACTATCGTCGGTTGCAGCGGCACCGTTGCACGAGGGCACAGTATCAATGGCACAACCAGCCCCCCAAAAGCCCGCCAGTCGCAGCCGAAAAGGGGACGACCCCGCGCTCGGTAAAGTCATCGCCGGTCGTTATCGGCTCGAAGCTCGTATCGGCGAAGGCGGCATGGGCATCGTCTATCGCGCGCGACACGTCCTCATCGATCGCGTCGTCGCGGTGAAACTGATCCGACCCGACCTCAGGGGTGAGACGCACCTTCGAGCGTGGATGCTGCGCGAGGCTCGTGCAGCCAACCGTGTCGATCACGCGCACATCATCGACATCCACGACATCGGCGAGACGGACGACGGCGAGCTCTACCTCGTGATGGAGTACCTCGTCGGCACGCCGCTTTCGGCCGAGCTCGCTACGGGACCGCTCCCACTCGCGCGCGGGGTGGACATCATCGAGCAGATGGGCGCCGCGCTTTCGCGCGCTCACGACCTCGGCGTCGTGCATCGCGACCTGAAGAGCGACAACATCCTCCTTACCACTCGCGGCGGCCGCAAAGACTTCGTCAAGATTCTGGATTTCGGCCTCGCCGCCCTCGCGCACGACCCGCGGCTCGCTCCCAAGGGGGCCGTCTTCGGAACGCCCGAGTACATGTCGCCCGAGCAAGCTCGCGGCGAGCAGGCGGGCCCGCACTCGGACCTCTACGCGCTCGGCGTGCTCTTCTTCGAGATGCTCACCGGGCAGCTGCCGTTCAGGGCCTCCGATCGCGACACGCTGCTCGAGATGCAGCGCACCGCGCCGCCGCCGAAGCCGAGCAGCATCAAGAAGGACGCGAACCCGGTGGCTGAGCGCATCGTGCTCAAGCTGCTCGAGAAGGACGCGCGGAAGCGCTATCGAGACGGTCACCACCTGCTCGAGGAGTTGAAGGCGCTCCAGCGCTCGTTGCCGAGCACCTCCTGGGAGAAGGAGGGTTCGGGTGAGGCGCCTCCTGCGGCTCCGCCCCCGCCTCCGCCTCCGCGCTCCCCGGCGGTGACCGAGTGGGCAGGGCGCGCCGGCCTCTTCGCGCGCATGGTTTCGCGCGCCTACCCGTCGGGCACTGGGCCCGCGGACGTCGCTCAGGCGCTCGCGACGGTTTGGGACGTCGCCGCCAAGGCGAGCGCGCTCGAGGGCGAGGTGGCGAGCCACACGCGCAAGCTCGAAGCGCTCGAGCGCCGCGGGCGCGCGCTCCGCGCCGAAATCGGCCGCAAGGTGGAGGAGCTCGCGCACGAGGAGTCTCGCGTCCTGCGTGAAGCGGCTGCCTACGCAGAGGAAGAGGAGTCCGCTCGCCGTGAGCTCCAGCGTGCGCTCCAGCAGAGCCAGGAGCGCCAGATGATGGCCGACCAGGCCGATCGCCAGGGGCAGGGCACCCGCGCCATTTACGAAGCGGCCGGCGCCGCCACCGCGATGGTCGAGGCTCAACGTCAATGGCTGAAGACGCGCGAGTCACGCCGCGTGAGCCGCGAATCGACGGCCGCGGATCTGCGCCGTCAAATCGAGGAGCTCCGCGGCCAGCTCTCGCGCTACGCGGAGGCTCTCGAAGAGGACCTCTCGTCGGGTCGCGAGAAGGTCGCCGCGCGCACGCGTGAAGGCCTCAAGTACGAGAAGGCGTTCGGCGACGCGTTCACGCTGCTCGTGACGCACTTGAAGGGCAAGCCCGAGTGCCGCGATCTGATGACCGAGCTCACCGGCCCCGCCGCCGAAGGCGAGAACGGTTCCTCGGGTGGTCCCGGCCGTCCCCCGGAGACGCCGCTCTGACGCAGGGGGGCGAATGGACGCTCCGCCGCCCCCAGCGCCGATGTCGATCCAGACGGTTCGAGTGCCTGGCGTTCGAAGCCTCGCGCGCGGCCAGACCGCGCGCTTTCCGTTCGAACGGAAGGGCCAGAGGCTCGAGGGCTTCGTGCTCTGTCACCCCGAGGGCTGGTTCGCCTACTTCAACAATTGTCCGCACTGGAACGTGGACCTGGATCTCGGCTTCGGTGACTTCTACGACGCGGCGGACGATCGCCTGTTTTGCCGCAATCACGGCGCGACCTTCCTGCCGACCACGGGCTTCTGCGATTTCGGGCCGTGCGCTGGTTGGTCGCTCGAGCGCTTCGAGCTCGAGTTCGACGGAGAGGACGCGCTGGTCGTGATCCCCGATACGGCGCCTCACCTGGGACCGCGCTCATGAACTTCGTCGTCGTCGGCGCGCTCTCGGCGGCGCTAGCGGTCGGGCTCGGAGCCTTCGGCGCTCACGGGCTGAAGAAAATCGCATCCCCCGAGCAGCTCGCCTGGTGGGACACGGCGTCGCGCTATCACCTCGCGATTGCGCTCGCCACGGTGCTGTTCGGTCTCCTGCGCCTGCACAAGCCGGGGAGCCCAGCCGCCGGCTTCTGCCTCACGCTCGGAACGCTGCTCTTTTCGGGCTCGCTCTACGCGATGACGCTCGGAGCTCCGCGCTGGTTCGGCGCCGTCACGCCGCTCGGCGGCACTGCGATGATCGTCGGGTTCGTGCTGTTCGCGCTGGCCGCTCGCTGACGAACTCTGAATTCGTCGTCCGC
>JAEZYO010001020.1 GCA_023419055.1 Pseudomonadota bacterium
CGTCGGCCGGCTGAGAGCCCTGGGCAAGCGCGCGAGGCCCGGTCACGCGCCGGACGTTCCCAGACCCGGCCCCAAGGTGGCGCCACCCGAAGCTCCCGAGCTTGGACCAGGTCCGAACTCTCGGGCAGCGGCGCCCGAGGCCGAAGCGCGATCGTTGACAGCCGTCGACGGCGCCGAACCGCACGTGCGAGCGGGCGAAGTCGAGGGACCAACGCCTGGGGCTCCAGAAGTCAACGTGCCGGCGAATCGGCTCAGCAACACGGAACTAGCCGATATTTCCGTGTCGCTCGATGGAATTCCCCACGGCGTCAGCGCCCGGAACTTCGGCGGCGGCCTAGAGCTCACGATCTGCTCGGAATGTAGCTCGTTGCTCCGTCGGCTCAACGCGGCGCTCCGCGCCGCGAAGAAGGACCCGGATCTTGTCACTCAGCTGCTGGAGATCCGAAACAACGTGGTTCAAACGAACCAGCGGCTGCGTGCTGGGACGATCAAGCGCGATGCGTTGAAAGGGTCACTCATAGACGTCACCAACCAACTCAATGATCTCGGAAAGCGCTTCCCGAAATTCGCCGACGAGCTACGCGCATTTCCCCAGGTCGACGTGTTGGGAGCGAAAGTTCGAGGCGTTTCGAAGCGCGGCACCGTCCTGGAACGTCTGGGCAGGCTTCGCAAGATCGCCACCCAGCACGGTGTGAGCGATGTAAGATCTGGCATTCGTGGCAGCTCGGTTGCAGGTGTATCCCCGGCTAAAGGGACTCCGTTCCATCCCCTCAGCGATATCGATTTCTACATTTCGAGTCCCACGCTCGATCGAAAGCTGGCGGACCTGTTTGGCGAGTCCGGATCGGTGAAGCCGGAAAAGCTAAGGGAAGTAATGCCGGAACTGGAAGCTGCGCTAGCCGAATTCGGCGAGGAAGCAACGAAGACCATGAAGCAGACCGAGGACATTACCGTTCGAGTGGTACATACTTCCGTTCTGAAGCCAGGCGAGTTCGTCGAGCTCGACCCCGTCGCACAGAAGCCATGACCGCCGACCAACTCTACCCCGACTTCGAAGAATACCAATTCCCGTCAAGCACTGTTTCTGCGAAACTGTTCGAGTGGAAAGTGCCTCGAAGTGATATTTGGCTACCGTTCGTCCAGGTGAGCGGTGACTGGCTGAGTGAGGCGGACACTCTGCACGTCAAGTGGCAAACCGCGCTCCTCAGTTACACGATATCCGGCTCGGGAGTCTTGCTCGACGTTACTGACGTCAGGTTTGGTGAACAGGTGTTGGTACGCTTCACCGAACGCTCACTTCGGACACGCAGGCTAGGTATTGCCGTCACATCGACGGATCGTGAGCGATTTCAAGAGCTGGCCCCGGGTGCCGTGCTCGACGATGTTCAAAAGGCAGCTGTCTACGTCGCCGAGGGTCTCAGACACCGGTCTCATGATGCTAGCAAGCCCGTCAGCGAACAAACGGTGCTGAGCACCATCAAACCCGTGGTTCCCGAGCTCGATCTCGTCGGATTTCGTGCCTATGTAGGCGGGCGCGAAGGCAATCGGATCGCGCTGTTCAGCATCAGCGGCAACTATGCGAACGGCGGAGCGGGCAAACCGCAAGCCTCCCTCATCTCCTGGCAACTCGAGCGCTTCACCGACGCCATCCAGCCCAATGCCGTGGTCGTCGACGTTCGCGACTTCTCTTATGCCTACGGCGACGATCTTGACCTCTACCCCAACCAGTTTTTCCCGCGGGGCCGAATTGCGTTCATCGTGGGCCCCCAGGGACGCGGAACGTTCGACATCAAGGCCGAGCACGCGGGGCACAGCTTGGAGGAATGCTTGGCGAAAGTGCTTTAGCCGCCTACCGACGTTCTTCAGAACGCTTTGGACCTTGAGCGGGAGAGGCGTCGGCCGGCTGAGAGCTCTGGGCAAGAGGGCGAGGCCCGGTCGCGCTCCGGACGTTCTCAGCCCCCGCCGTACGGTGGCGCCACCCGAAGCTCGCGAGCTTGGACCAGGTCCGAACGCTCGGGCAGCGGCGCCCGAGGCCGAAGCGCCGCGCCCGCGCGCGCTGGACTTCGATTCCTGGGAGCGCTCGGTCAATCAGCAGACGCGCGACCTGCTCGACGAGCGCCCCGAGCTCCGCGACGCTTTGCGCCGCGTCGACGCTACCACGCGGCGCATTCTGACCAAGTGCGCGAGCCCCTGCATCCCGGATGGCGCCACCGCAGAAGACATCGCAAGAGTCCACACGCTGCTCGTGCGCGTGCGCTCCCTGCATCTGGCACAAGAGCTTCTGCTCCGAGAATACTTCTATGCTCGCCGCAACGCCTTCAGCCAGGCGATCGGCGACATCGAGAGAGCCGTCAATCCCCAGCGCCTCGAAAAGCTGCTCAAGGAGGCCGCCGCTCGCCGCGCCGCCCGCTTCGAGGAGCTCGCGCGCAGGCACCGCGGCCTCCAGGATCCGCCTCTTCAGGCCGGGGAAAGCCCGAACGCGCCGGGCACTTTCTTCCCGGGCAGGTGGGGCGATCCCAAGGCTCCGCCGTATGAGCATGCTCGAAAAAAGCATCGCGTCGATCTCAACGCTGAGCAAAACTTCGACCGAGCGCGTGATCCGGGTCGAAAGGGTGAGAAGCCGGTTCCACAAGGGCAGTGGGTCGATGATCGCTTCATCGTCGAGGCGGAGCGGCGCGCGGTCCCTGCGAACTTCGTCAGAGCGGAAGGCGGGCGTGCGGTACACGAGTTCGACATGGGTCACCCCGTGGGGCGCGTGTATCTGCCGGACGGAACCATAGTGAGCGACGTGACCAGGGTAAGGGTCCTTAGAAACGCTGACGGCAGCTTCTTTGACGCTTTCCCGATCGTCGGTGATAGGCCTCGGCTGCCATGACGACGTCCACGCTTGAAAGCTTCCACATCAGCTTCGGTTGGAAACGACGAGAGAAGATCTACGACAAGCCGGAGCGTCCAAGCTCGTGGCCTGTTTTGTTTGCGGCGCTAGTCACATTTTTCGATGACTACGAAGGCACGTTTTGCCTGCATTTGGACGACACCAAAGTGGAGTTCGACCTGGAGTGGGATTTGCCCCGTGTCTTCGAGTCCATCCCTAAGGAGCTCGAGGGAGTTTTGCACAACAACGGTTTGCCTCACGCTTTGGATTTCACGGGCCAGACTACGGCGGTGCTCGTGACGCTGGTTCCGCACGACCAACAGCTCACGATTGAATTCAAGCCTTTCGTAGAGCCGCCCGAATACTACTATCAGTTCTTTGGCCGGCAATTTCACGTCAACACCGCGCAGTTCATCTCGGAGTGGGTGCGATTTGCCTCTGCTGTTCTCGATGCCGTTCGGGAGCACGACCCTTCCGTCACGGAAGACCCAGAAGTAAAGCGCTACACCGAGCGCCTCGAAGCACTGCGAAACGCGGTCAAGACGGGAAAGGTGGACCCGAGCGCGCTGCCGGAGCGGGCCGAGTGAACCGCCAGCCTTCGCTCACCGCGCTCGCTCAAGCTCCTCGCGGACGCGCCCGAGCGCAACCGGTAGCTCGCGCAGCAAAAGCTCCGCCTCGAGCCTCAGCACTCGATACCCCAGCCGCCCGAGCGCGGCGTCCCGGCGCGCGTCAGCAGCGCGGCGATCCCTATGCCATCCGCCATCCACTTCCACGACCAACTTTGCTTCAGCGGCGACGAAGTCGGCAATCCAGCGGCCGGCAATCACCACCTGGCGGCAGAAGTGCACGCCGAGAATTTGGCGATTGCGAAGCGCGAGCCACAGCTTTTCACGCTCGGCGTCCGCGGCAGGGAGCGTCTAAAGCAGAGCGGGACAAGCGCGCCGATCGCGCCCCTCCCGCGGCGGCCCGCAGCGGGCACGGCACAGCCCCTTCAGTCTCGGCACGACTTCAACAAACCCGCGAGGACCGACGCTTGGGAGGAGGCAAGGCACGCGCAGGCGCCGCGCGCAGCGCGCGCAGGCGAGCCAGTGATGGCCATTGATCTTGCTCTGAGCCGCAACACGTGGCGAGCCGAGCACGCGAGCACGGGCCGAGCATGCCGGGGGTGGGCAGCACGACACGAGCTCACTCACGTCGTCCAACAGCGCGAAGGGATGCGCAGCGTCCAGCGGGAGATCCTGCAGCGGCAGGAGGCGGAGCCCGCGACGACGACGGCACGCCCGCGCTCTACAGCCGAGCTCCTCGAGCCCGGCGACCTCACCCGCGTCAGGTCCAAAACCGGCATCCGTCTGGGCAAGGAAGCCGACCTCGGCGTCGTGGCCGGCGTCGTCGCCGACAACACGTTGGTGCAGGTGCTGGAGACCGCCGAGAACGGCAGCAAGCTCAAGGTCGGCACCTTGGTCGACGGTCGAGTCGGTAAGCCCATCGGCTGGACGCCGCGCCGATTTCTAGGCGTCAAAGAGGTAGGAGCCGCTCCGCCTCAGCCAACCGCACCCGCCACGCGGCAGGGCCAGATCCAAGCGGAGACCGAGAGGCTGCTCGACGCCTTGGAGCAAGGCGGCGAGCCGGCTCTGCAAGCAGCGCTGCGAGCCCTGGAAAGTACGGCGCCCAGCGACGTGTTCGTCGCCGTGGCGCAAGCGGTCGAAGCCCAGCTCGGGCCGGGCGCCACCAGCCCAGGCCGGCGGCACTTTTTGGAGTTCGCTCAGCCGCGAAATATCCTCGGACACCGCGCACCGGGCGTCGTCCTGCCCTTGGTCGCGGGAACCCTGCAAGCCTTCTCCGACCGCCTCGAGGCCTTCGGCAAGGGCCTCGTCGCCGGCTTGAGGGAATCGGGCGTAGGCGATTCGGA
>JAEZYO010000096.1 GCA_023419055.1 Pseudomonadota bacterium
CTCCATCGGACTCGACCTGCCGGTTTACCTGCTTCAGAGCGGCGACGCGGATCCTTCCTTCGCGGGTCTCGGGGACGTTCGAGTGGTCCCGAAGCTACGGATCTTGCGAGATCGCGAGGCACCGCTCGGCCTCGCTCTCGCGGTGGAGCTCCGCGCACCCACCCATACGGGTGATTTTTCGGGCGGCGCGCGCAACGTCGGCGTCGTGCCCAAGCTCATCGCCGATCACCGGTACCTGAACGGGCTTCGCATCGGCGCGAACGCCGGCGTCGCCATTCGCGAGAGCACGAGCTTCGCGAACGTGGAAGCCGGCAGCGAGTTCATCGCGGCCGGCGCGCTCGGCTACCGCCTCGGCGGCATCGAAGGCAACACCGAGCTCGGTATCGAGCTCCCGCTCGCGCTCGGGCTGTCCGAGACGGATCGAGAGGAAGTCGCCCTCGAAGCGCTCCCGTTCGTGCGCCACGACATCAGCGAAGAATGGGAGCTCAGCGGAGGCGTCGGAGTAGGCATCCTCGCCGGCTACGGCGTCCCGACGATGCGCGCCTTCGTGGGCGTGCGGTATCGGCCGACCTCACACGACGCGGACGGTGACGGCATCCCGGACAGCCGGGATCGGTGCCCTGCGGAACGCGAAGACATCGACGGCTACGACGACCACGACGGCTGCCCCGAAGAAGATCCGGACACCGATCAGGACGGCATCGCCGACGGGCAAGACCTCTGCCCGGACGCCAAGGAAACCATCAACGGCTCGGAGGACGACGACGGCTGCCCCGACAGCGGCGACCCGCGCGTGATCTACGAAGACGGCCAGTTCAAGGTGCTCGAGACGGTCGAGTTCGAGCACGGGTCGGCCAAGCTCGAGAAGGACAGCTTTTCACTCCTGGATCAGGTGGCGCTCACCATCAAGGCGAACCCGCAAGTCGAGCGCGTTCGCGTGGAAGGGCACACCGACGACACCGGCCCGCGAGACGTCAACGTCCGGCTGAGCAAGCAGCGCGCGGCCGTGGTCCGCGAGTACCTCATCAAGAAGGGCGTGAGCCCGCGGCGGCTCTCGGCGACCGGGTACGGCCCCGACAAACCGCTGGTCGAAGGAACGAGCGAGTCAGACCGCGCGAAGAACCGCCGCGTGGAGTTCGTCGTGGAGTGAAGAGCGGTTCGCGCGACAGGTGCGAGGATGTCGCAGGGCGGCACCGTGACGAGCCACGCGCGGCGACGCTATAGTGCGAAGGTTCATGGAGGACTTCGTCGAAGCGCGCGTCGGGCAGCTGATGGGCCAACGCTGGACGTTGCGCCGAGTGCTCGGAGTGGGCGGGATGGCCGCGGTCTACGAAGCGACCGACGAGAGCGGAGCCGAGGTCGCGGTCAAGGTGCTTCACCCGGAGTTCGGCGCTCGCTCTCAGGTCCGTGAACGCTTCCTGCGGGAAGGCTACGTGGCTAACCGCGTCGACCACCTGGGCGCGGTGCGCGTGCTCGAGCACGGAGCAGTGGACGATCGCAACGTGTTCCTCGTCATGGAGCTCCTGCGGGGGGAGTCGCTCGCCGATCTCGTCGCGCGCCAGGGAACGTACTCGGTCGCGAGCCTGCTCGATCTGATGGATCAGGTGCTCGACGTCCTCGCCGTCGCTCACGAAGCCGGGATCGTTCACCGCGATCTCAAGCCGGACAACCTCTTCGTCACCGAAGAGGGCGCGATCAAGGTCCTCGACTTCGGGGTGGCGCGCGTGCTCGAGGGCGCGCCGGACGACCTCCGCACTCGCACGGGGATGGCGATGGGCACGCTCTCTTACATGGCCCCGGAGCAAGCGCTCGGGAACCGAGGGGAGGTCGACGGTAGGATCGATCTGTTCGCGCTCGGCGCGACGGCCTTTCGCGTCCTCGCCCGGCGCCGAATTCACGAGGCCGACAGCGACGCGGGCTTGCTCGTCGCGATGGCGACCAAACCCGCTCCGCCGCTCGCCAGCGTCGTGGCAGACGTTCCTCCGGGTGTCGCCGCCATCGTCGACCTTGCCCTCGCCTTCAGCCGCGACGCTCGCTACCCCGACGCTCGCACCATGCGAGAAGACGTGCTCGCCGTAAAACGCGGGGACGCTCCCCCCTACGCCAGTAGCCGCCACCGCGCCCGCGACGAGGCGACGCAGGCGGGGGTTTCGCTCCCGGCGTCGACGGCCGCTACACGTGCGCCGGTGGAGGCTTTCGCGGCGACGGCGCTGGCCTTGCCGGCGCCTCTCGCAACGAGCTCGCCCTCGAACTCCACGCCGGAGGCGATCGACGCTTCGACGAGCGCACCTCGAGCGATACCGCCTTGGCAGCTGGCGGTCGCCGCGGTGGGTCTCCTGCTCCTCGGCGGACTGCTCTCACTCACCTTCTCCGGCTCTGCACCCGATGCCACGGAAGACGCCGAAGCCGCGTCGCGCTCGCTCGAGGGGACGGAGCTCGGACAGGCGCGCGAGGAAGAGCCCCGGGACGTGCAGCACGGGAACGAGCGCACTCGCGCCCGACGCTAGCGCGAAGGCCCGGCCGAACTCAGGTTCGGCGCGTCGACGAGGATCGTGCCGCGCACGTATCCGGCCTCGCCGCCCCCTTCCCTGAGGAGCTCCCAGCTGTCGATCGACACCGCGTAGCGCCGCCCTTCCTCGGTCTCGAGGATGCCGCTTGCCAGCGCCGGGTGCGAAGCGAGATACGGAGCGATCCAGGCAGTAAAGACGCGCGCATCTATCCTGAGCCGCGCGAGCGAGCAGATCTCGTCACCGTCCTGGCTCAATAGGCGCGCCACCAAACCGCATTTACTGCCTAAACGTGGCCGCGGTCCAGGTATCCCGTGCGCCGTGGCGCTTTGCCCCGATGAGCGTCGCGGCAAAGCGCTAGCGACCAAACCGCCGGACCGCAATGTTGTACAACATTCGGGGCAGCGCTCAGCCCACGCCGAGGAGCTCGACCTCGAAAACCAGCGTCGAATTCGGCGGGATCACCGGAGGGAAGCCGCGCGCGCCGTAGCCGAGCTCCGGCGGGATGGTGAGGCGACGCTTTCCCCCTACCTTCATGCCGGCGACGCCTTCGTCCCAACCCTTGATCACTCGGCCCGCTCCGAGTGGAAAGTCGAAGGGCCGGCCGCGATCGAGGGAACTATCGAACTTCGAGCCGTCAGTGAGCGTCCCCGTGTAGTGAACCGTGACCTTCTTCCCGGCCACCGCTTCAGCACCCGTACCAATCTGTAGATCTTCGACCTTCAACATGAGGCGAGACCTACACGACTTCGCGCGTGCAAGATAGTGCTTAACGTGGCGCTCTCACGCGCCTGCCGCGCACCGCTGCCGCGCCGCCGAGCTCCTCCAGCAGCTTCGCGAGGAGAGCTCTCGCCGCGTCGAAGGCGGACTCGCCGGCAAGCTTCGCCAACCTGCGCTCGAGCCGCGCGCGCGCGCGCCGGCTCGTTTGCACGCTCCTACGACCACGCTCGCTCAACCTCACCTTGTGAATTCGCGCATCCTTCGGATCACGCTCGCGCTCCACGTATCCGAGCCGGAGGAGCTCCGCGATCACCTTCGAGGCGGCCTGCTGCGTCACGCCGAGGCGCGCGGAAAGTTCCCCGATCGTCCGCTCTCGTTCCAAGAGGTGTTGAAAGACGAAGCCGTGCGAGAAGGTGAGGCCTTCGAAGCCCTCGCGCTCGAGCTCTCGCTTCACCGCGTCCGCGTAGCCGTAACCCACGAACAGCGCGAGGTGTCCGAGGTCGAGGCTCGAGAGGTCGAGGTTCTGTTCGTCGGGCTCGCGTCGATCCGGCACGACCGACAACCTACCCGAGCGCGCGGTGGCTCCACAACCATAGTTGTTCATCGCGCTTGCGGCGGCGCATATGCACAACTATGGTTGTTCAATGACCAGCAAGGAACGAGCCAACGTCGACACCGTCCGCCGCTACTTGGCGGCCCTCGCGGAGCAGGCGACCGGCGAGGAGCTCGGCCGCTTCTTCGACGATTCCGTGGAGCAGGTCGAATTCCCCAACCGACTCACGCCGGAGGGAAAGAAGCGCGACAAGGCGGCGCTGCTCGCGGGCGCCGAGAGCGGAAAGCGCGTGACCACGAACCAGCGCTACGAGGTGCTGGCCATCCTCGCGCAAGGAGACCTCGTCGCGGTCGAGGCGGAGTGGTCGTGCACGCTGCGAGTACCGCTCGGCAAGCTCGCGAGCGGAGACACGATGCGCGCCCGGCTCGGCATGTTCATCGAGCTCGCAGACGGCCGAATCCGCTCTCTACGGAACTACGACTGCTTCGAGCCATTCTAACCCTTAAGAGATATCGACCGCGGCCGTAGGGGGGTGTGCAACCCAACGAATGACGAACCACGAAGCCGACACGCACCTCGCCCCGACACCCCGCCCCCTGCGTCTCGCCCTCGCCCGTATCGCTCCGTTTCTCGGCTGCCAAAAGCTTCGGATCGCCCTGATCGGCATCGTCGCCGTCGCGATGTCCGCGTTCGCCGCGATCGAGCCTCTCGCCGTAAAGCACCTGTTCGATCGGCTGCTCGGCGCCACGGGAGCTCGGCACGTCCTCGTACCCATCGTCGTGCTCGGCGTCGTGCTCTTGACGCGCGAGCTGTTCGCCGCGGCGCTCGAGCGACTGGTGTGGCGGGTTCGGCTGGACGCAAACTTCGCGCTGCTCTCCGCGGCGGTGGATCGCCTCCACACGCTGCCGCTCTCGTATCACCGCAATCGGGGCGTGGGCGCGACGATGACGCGACTCGACCGGGGCATCAGCGGAGCGACCGCTGCCTTCTCCGACCTCCTGGTGCAGCTCCTGCCCTCCCTCGCGTACCTGGTGCTCTCGCTCGTCGTCATGTTCGACCTCGAGTGGAGGCTCGCGCTCTCGGTGCTCATCTTGGCTCCATTGCCCGCGATCGTGGGCGCCCACGCAGCGCGGGAGCAGGTGTCCCGCGAGCGGCGCTTCCTGTCTCGCTGGACCCGCGCCTTCGCGCGCTTCAACGAGGTGCTGAACGGGATCGTCGTGGTGAAGAGCTTCGCGATGGAAGATCGCGAGAAGCGGCGCTTCTTGCGCGGTGTCTCCGAGGCCAACGCCATCGCGATCGAGGGCGTTCGCACGGATTCGCGCACCACCGCCGCCAAGAACGCGGCCATGGCCCTGGCGCGGCTCTGCGCGCTCGGCCCCGGCGGCTACCTGGTCCTCACCCACCAGGTCGGCGTCGGAACGCTGCTCGCTTTCGTGGGCTACCTGAGCGGCCTCTTCCAACCTGTCCAGACCCTCACCGGTACGTACCAGACGTTGAAGCGCGCGAGCGTGTCGCTCGAGAGCGTGATCACCGTCCTCGATACCGAGGACACGCTCGGAGATGCGCCCTCCGCGCGCGACGCCGGTCCCATCACCGGTCACGTCGAGTTTCGCGACGTCGGCTTCGAGTACCGGAAGGGCAAGCGCGTCCTCGACGGCGTGAGCTTCTCGGCCAAACCCGGCGAGGTGGTCGCGCTCGTCGGTCCGAGCGGCGCGGGCAAGAGCACCCTGATGGCGCTGCTTCAGCGCCTCTACGATCCTTCGCGAGGCAGCATCCTGATCGACGGGCACGACGTGCGTACCTTCAAGCAACGCTCGCTGCGGCAGCGTATCGGAGTCGTCATGCAAGAAGCGATGCTCTTCAGCGACTCGGTGCGCAACAACATCGCGTTCGGAGCGCCCGACGCGACCGAGTCGCAGATCCAGAGGGCTGCGCGCGCCGCGAACGCCCATCACTTCATCGAGCGCCTTCCCCAGGCGTACGAGACTCACGTCGGCGAACGCGGAAACAAGCTGTCGAGCGGGGAGCGCCAGCGCGTCGCCATCGCGCGAGCGCTGTTGAAGGACGCTCCCATCCTGGTGCTCGACGAGGCGACGTCTTCGCTCGACGCGGAGAGCGAGGCCGAGGTGAAGGACGCGCTCTCGCGCCTCACGCGCGGAAGGACCACCTTCGTGGTCGCGCACCGGCTCTCGACCGTGGTCGCCGCCGATCGCATCGTCGTGCTCAAGGACGGCGGCGTGGAAGCGATAGGGACGCACGAGGAGCTCGAGCGCACGAACGGGTACTACGCTTCGCTCGTCGAGCGACAACGCGACGGCGTGCTGCTCGACGAAGCCGCCTAAAATCCCGGCGACTGCGCTGAAGCGGGCTCTTCGGCGAGCGGAGCTTCTTGCGCGCCGGCGGGGGACGCCTTCTGCGGCTTCGCCGGGCGCGCCGGCTCGTCGTCATCGAGCTCTACGCCGTACGGGTTGTCGTCGACCGCGGGCTTCGGCTTCGATGCCGTACGCGCGGTGCCTTGTGACTCCATCGCCTCGGTGAGAAAGCTCGGGGGCGGAGCCGTCGGAGCCGTCTCCGCGAGCTCCACTTCGACCCGCGCGCGCGCGACCTTGGGCGGGGCCGGCGGAGCCTTGGGGAGAGCGCTCAGCGAGAGGACGGGCACCGCGGGCAACGTCTCCTCCGCTTTTGGCCGAACGGGCGCGGGCGGCGCGGCCGGGACGGCGCTCGCCGTCGCGGGGACCGTCGAAACGATCACGAGCGGCGTGGGCTCGGGACGATGAACCGCGATCGCAGTGACGATCGATGCCAGGAGGGCGGAGCCCGCGGAGGCCATGACCAGGTTCCGCGTGACGACCGTCCGCCGGCGCTTGCCCGCGTGCGTATATTCCTGCTCGGCAGCCCCCGCTTCAGCGGGCGGAGGAGTCGTGATCGGCTGGAGCGAATCGGGGACGAGCGAGGTCACCGCCGGGACCGTCGGGGGCGGAGCGGGAGAGACGACGATGGACGGTAGCGAAGGTTGCCGCGCACGGATCGGCGGCGCGCCCGACGGCGCTGCGGGCCGAGACGAGGGAGGGGGCGGCGTCGCGGGCCTCGATGGCGGCGGAGCCGCGCTGCGCGAAGGCGCTGGAGGCCGCTCGGAGGGCCCGACCGAGATGATGCGGGCCGGCGCGAGCGAAGCAGGTCGGGCCGGTTCAACCGGCTGCGCAGCCTCGTCGCGAGCCTCCTCCGCGAAGGCCAGCGTCGCGATGGGGCGCTCGTATACGGCGAGCGCCTTCTCGTCGGCTGTCGCAGCGGGCGGCGCCGCCGACGTGGACTTCCCGTGCGCCTCCTGAATTTGGCGCATCTTCAGCGTGTTGACGACCTGCGTCACGTTGTCGTCGTCATCGTCGTCGTCGTGACGGGAAGCTACCGGGTTGCTCGGCCGCGGATTGACCGGCTTGGAACCAAGCGGCGAGATTACCCCTGGATGAATCGACGCCATCGAAGGGCGGCTCGGGCGCGGTACCGGCGGCGAGGTCGAGCGCACCTTGGAGAGATCGGCGCGAGTCACCGGGTTCCTCGGGAGCGCGATGCGACGCGCACCCACCGGGGTGACGGGCGAGAGCGGAGAACCCTTTGCGATAGCGTTAGCAGGCGGCTCGCTCGGCCGGCTCGGGTTCGCGGATGCGCTCGGCGGCGGCGAGCTCGGCGCGCCGGTGATCGCGGACACGCCGGCGCCGCTCGGGACCTTCGGCGCCGACGGAACGAGCAACGCGAGCGCCGGAACGCTGCCGAGCTCGGTCCATTCCGACATGCCCCTCTTCCACACCAGCGACGTCGCGGAGATGCGACCGACCTTGAGCGCGTCGAGCAGCTCGAGCGTCGACATCACGACGATGTCGTCACCGCCGACGTTGACCCGGTAGTGCTCGGATCGATCGCTCGCGGGCGCTCGACTCGATGCCTCGGGCTTGTCCGAGTGCGCCGAGCTCTTCGAGGAAGTTTCCCAGTCGTCGTCGATCGAGTCCGCCAAACCGAGCGCCCTAAAACGGGAGGATAGCTAATGCGGCGCCGTTCGCGAGGCTAGCCGGAACCATCCCCTGCCGCACGAACATGGTGGGCAACAATTTCCAGGAGCAACGGACGAAAGGAGGTCGGCTCTCCGCGCTAACGCGAACCGGGCATCCGAGGCTTGATCGCGTCGTACCGAGTCGCCTGCTCCGGCGTCAGAACGGCCCTGATTTCACCATCGATGCGCGCCCGCAGGGTCCGAACCGGATCACCGCAGGACTCGAACATCTGCTTGCCGACGCGGTCGCGCTCGGCGCGGTGCTGCTCGAAAATGCCGCGAATCTTCGCGGCTTGGGCGGCGTCGAGGTCGAGCTCGCGTTCGAGGGCGCGCAGCCTGAACTGCTCGAAGGCCTCGCGATCGCCGGTAAAGAGCCCGCGGGTTTCGGCGCGAGCATAGGCATACGAGGCCGAGCCGCCCGCGACCGCGCCGAAAAGAAAGACTCCTGCCACGAGCCCGTACGCCTTCAGCCGTGCTCGGGTCACCAGACGAGCTCCTGGGTGGCGGGCTCGGAAGCGGCGATGGCCCGATTCGAGGATTGCTCGCTCTGGAGCGCCCAGGCAGCAGAGAGCAACGCCGCCACGATCGCCACGGGCAGTAGCCGGCGAGCGGAGCGCAGCAGCTCGACCCCCGGGACGAACGCCGAATCGCCCACGCCGAGCATGACGCGGTCCGCGAAGCCCGAGCTCGCCCGAAGAGCGGCGGTTCGCGCGCCGAGCTCCGCGAAACGCTTCGAGAGGTCGTCGCCTCCGTTCATTCCTTCCTCCTCTCACGCAGCGCGGCCCTCGCTCGGACCAGCCGCTGCTCGACTGCTCCTTCCGAGCACGAAAGGATGGTCGCGATCTCGGGACTCGTGAGCCCCTCGACCGCCTTGAGGACGAGCGCTGCCCGCTGCTCCGGCGGTAAGCCCTCGAGAAGATCGGCGAGCTCGCGCAACGCGACGCGCGACTCGAGCAGGGAGGCGCCTTCCCAAGCTCGCTGCGTCAGCTCGTCGGCGGGAACGCGCCTGCGTGACCGGCCTCGCAACGCGTCGATCGAAGCGTGCGTGACGATGCGATAGAGCCAGGTCTTGACGGTCGAGCGCCCATCGAAACGGCCGGCCACGAGCTCGCGGTGAGCTTTCACGAAAGCGTCCTGCACCACGTCCTCCGCATCAGCCAGGCTCCCCAACATGCGCGCCGACAGCCGCACGAGCTCGTCGCCGGTCGCTTCTACGATCGTTCGAAAAGCTCGGGTGTCTCCCGCTGCGACTTCGCGAGCCGCCTCTTCCAGGGTGTGCACGCTGCTCTCCGAACGGCGGCGTCATGGTCCATTGACGACGCAGCCGGAGCAACCCCTACGGACCCTGGTGCGGAGCGAGCAGCGCGAATTCGGCACGACGGCTCAACCTTGCGAATTTCATCGACTTTTGGCTCTCGACTATTTTTCCGCACCGCGCAGCGTAGGGTTCGGCCCCCTTCCGGCGTCGATGCTCTCGTGGAAGCGACGACGGGCGATCCCGAGGTCCTGAAGAAGCTCGGTGTAGGCAAGCAGCGCAAAGGCCGGAGCTGGCTGGTGCGAGCCTTCGTGCTCATCGCGGTGCTCGCGCTGGCAGGCGGGTTCTTCGCTTGGCGCGCCAACCAGTCTCAAGCCAAGACCGAGACCTACGTCACGGCGCCCGTCGAGCTCGGTGATCTCCGAGAGACCGTCACGGCGACCGGCACCTTGAGCCCGCTCGACTCCGTCGAGGTCGGCGCCGAGGTGACCGGCCGCGTGATCAAGGTCCACGTCGACATCAACGATCGCGTGGAAGAAGGCCAGATCCTGGTCGAGCTCGACACCGAGCAGCTCAAGGCGCGCGTCGACGAATCTCGAGCGCAGCTCTGGAGCTCTCAAGCCTCGCAGAAGAACGCGCTCGCGACGAGCAAGGAGGCCGAGGCGAAAGCAGCGCGCACGCTCGAGCTCCACAAGCGCGGGCTCGCGTCGGATCAGGAGCGCGAGACCGCGGACGCAGCGCTCGATCGGGCCAAGGCGTCGGTCTCGAGCGCGGCCGCCCAGGTCACCGTGGCGCAGGCCGGCTTGAAATCGGCACAAACTTCGCTCAGCAAGGCGATCATTCGCTCTCCGATCACCGGCATCGTGCTCGCGCGCAGCGTCGAGCCCGGCCAGACCGTGACCGCAGGCTACCAGACCCCGATCTTGTTCACGCTCGCCAAGGACCTGAGCCAGATGCAGCTCAAGATCGACGTGGACGAGGCCGACGTCGGGAAGGTCAGGGACGGCCAGGCGGCGACGTTCGTGGTGGACGCGTACCCGAAGCAGAATTTCGACTCGAAGGTCGTGCGCCTGAGCAACCTGCCGAAGACGGGGACCACCGTCATCACTTACGAGGGTGTACTCACCGTCGACAACTCGGATCGGCTGCTGCGCCCCGGCATGACGGCGACCGCGACGATCGTCGTGAGCGAGAAGAAGGGCGTGCTCTCCATCCCGAACGCCGCGCTGCGCTTCCAGCCCACCCAGCCGAAGACCAGCCTGATGGGCCCCGGCTTGCCCCTGCCGGGGATGGGCGGAGGGATGCGCGGCGGAGGGATGCGCGGCGGCGGTGGTTCGCCGAAGGCCGCGGGCTCCGCTGCCCCTTCCGCGCCGGAGAAGAAGCAAGACGGCGTCTACGTGGTGAAGAACGGCGCCCTCTCGCGCGTGCCGGTCGAGCTCGGCGCGAGTGACGGCCGCCGCACCGAGATCAAGGGCGGCGCAGTGACCCAAGGCTCCGAGGTCGTGATCGACGTGGCGGAGACGCCTCAATGAGCAGCGCGATCGGAGCGCCGCGTGCGGTGGTGGAGTTCCGCGGCGTCTCGAAGATTTACGGCGAAGGCGACACCGAGGTGCGCGCGCTCGACGCGGTGGACATGCGCATCGACGAAGGTGAGTTCGTGGCGATCATGGGCGCGAGCGGCTCCGGAAAATCGACCTGCATGAACATCGTCGGTTGCCTGGACGTGCCGACCGGCGGCGCCTACCTCTTCCGAGGAGTGGACGTCGGCTCGCTCGACTCCGATCAGCGCGCGCTCCTGCGCCGTCACTACGTGGGCTTCGTGTTCCAGGGCTTCAACCTGCTGGCCCGCACGAGCGCCCTCGAGAACGTCGAGCTGCCGCTCGCCTACCGGCGGATCCCGAGCCGGGAGCGGCGCGAGCGGGCGCTCGCCGCGCTCGACGCGGTGGGTCTCGCCGATCGCCATCGCCACACGCCCTCCGAGCTCTCGGGGGGTCAGCAGCAGCGCGTCGCCATCGCGCGGGCGCTCGTCTGCGAGCCCTCGCTCCTGCTCGCGGACGAGCCCACGGGCAACCTCGACTCGTCGCGCAAGGTCTAGATCATGGAGCTCTTGGTGAAGCTCAACGAAGACCGGAACATCAGCATCGCGATGGTGACGCACGAGCCCGACATGGAGCGCTTCGTCGGGCGCGTGATCTTGTTCCGCGACGGCAAGGTGGTCGACCACGGCGTCGCTCGCCGGAGCAGTTTGCCGCCTCACCACGAGCAGCCCGGCGAGGGCGCATGATCCGGCTCACGCTGCTCATGGCGCTGCGCGAGATCCGCCGCAACACGCTGCGATCGTTCTTGACCATGCTCGGGATCGTGATCGGCGTGGGCGCCGTGATCGCGCTCGTGACCATCGGCGAGGGCGCGAGCGCGCGCGTGACGGCGGACATCGGCAAGCTCGGGAACAAGCTCCTGATCGTGATGCCCGGCGGCATGCGCCGCTCGAGCGGCTTCTCGAGCGCCGCCGCGTTCACGCGTGACGACGTCCTTTCGATTCAGAGCGACGTGATCGGCGCCGACAAGGTCGCTCCCACCGTGAGCCGTCAGTCGCTCGTGGTCTGGGGCAACCGCAACTGGCGGACGAGCGTGACCGGAACGACGAACGCCTACTTGGACGTGCGCGCGTACACCGTCGCGAAGGGACGCGGCCTCTCCGACGCCGAGATGGCGGCAGGGCAGCCGCTCTGCCTGCTCGGCGCCACCACCGCCCGAGAGCTCTTCGGCAGCAGCGACCCCATCGGAGCCACCGTGCGCGTCGAGAAGCTGAGCTGCGAAATCGTCGGCACCCTCGCGCCGAAAGGCCAGTCCGGGATGGGGCAGGACCAAGACGACGTGCTCATCATGCCGCTCCGCGCCGTGCAGCGGCGCCTCGTCGGCACGAACGACATCAGCGCGATCTACGTCTCGGCTGGCCCCTCTCACAGCACGACGCGGGTGAAGCAGCAAATCGAGAACCTTTTGCGGGAACGCCGGCGGATCGGCGCGGGCGCAGAGGACGACTTCAGCGTGCGCGACATGCAAGAGATCGCCGAGGCCATGAGCAGCGCCACCGGAACCATGACCGCGCTGCTCGGCGCGATCGCCGCGGTGAGCCTGTTGGTCGGCGGCATCGGGATCATGAACATCATGTTGGTCAACGTGACCGAGCGCACGCGCGAGATCGGGATCCGGCTCGCGATCGGCGCGCTCGCCAGCGAGGTCTTGCTCCAGTTCTTGGTCGAAGCCGTGGTGCTGTCGCTGCTCGGCGGGATGCTCGGGATCGCGATCGGCCTCGGCACCTCGCTCGCGGTGACGCGCTCCCTCTCGATGCCCTTCGTCGTTCAACCCGACATCCTGATCTTGGCCTTCTGCTTCTCGGCGCTGATCGGCGTCCTGTTCGGTTACCTGCCGGCGCTGAAGGCCGCGCGCATGAATCCCATCGAGGCATTGCGACATGAGTGACCGACGCTTTCCGGGTCTAGCCCCCTTTCTTTCGCTCCTGTTCGTGGCCGGGGCTGCGCGGGCGGAGGAGCCCGCCAATAGCGCCGCGCCGGCGACCACCGCGACGACCGCCGCGCCACCGAGCGCTCTCCCCGAAGGGAGCGAGGGCATCGACGAACGCTCGGTCGTGCGGCGCGCCCTTTCGAACAACTCTTCCCTGATCTCCGCCAAGCTCGACGTCGAGCGCGCCAAGCACGAAGTTGCCGCCGAAGAGGGGCGCTACCCCTACGTCTTCCAGGCGGACGCCGGATACACGCGCAGCGCTTCGCCTCGCCTCAACCCCGACGACTCGGTCCGCACCAGCACCTCGCGCTCCTACACGGTCGGGACCGCGCTTCGGCGAACGTTCGCGAACGGCACCAGCGCGGAGCTCCGGCTGCAAGGCGAGCGCTTCGAGAACGACGCGGAGACGAGCGAGCTCGGCGGCCTCTCTTCGAGCAGCGGCTACGGCACCTCCGCGCGCGCGACGCTCAACCAGCCGTTCTTGCGCGGCGCCGGCACGCGCGTCGGCGAGTCCGAGCTCCGCTCCGCTCGCTGGAACCGCACGCTCGCCGAGCGCTCGAAGACACTCGCCGAGAGCGAGCTCGTGCGCGACGCGTTGGTCGCGTATTGGGAGCTCTGGTACGCGGGTGAAGCGCTCGCCATCGAGCAGAAGGCGCTCGAGCTCAGCGAGCGCCAAGCGGAGGAGGCGCGGCAGCAGGTCTCGGCGGGATCGCTCTCGCAGAGCGGCGTCTTGACCTTCGAGACCCGCGTCGCCGAGCTCGAAGAGTCGGTCGTCTCCGCTCGCATCCTCCGCGAGCAGCGCGCGCTCGAGCTCGGTCGCTTGATGGGCTCGAACGACGAGCGCGCCGCGTACCTCGCCGCCTCCACCGAGCCTCCGCTCGACGGGCCGAGCGCGAGCCGAGCCGAGATCGAGGCTGCGCTGCGCGGCGGTTCGCTCGAGCTCTCGACGCTCGAAGCACAGGTGGCGCTGGCCAAGACGCGCGCCGAGGTCGCAGGCGAGAGCAGCCGCCCCCGGCTCGACCTCGAGGCTTACCTCGAGACGCAGGGCATCAGCGAGCGCCTGCCGAAGGCCGCCGAGCGAGCAGGCCAGATGAGCTGGGTCACCGCGCACGTCGGGCTCGTGTTCGAGCTCCCGCTCGACGATTCTCGCCTCACGGCCGAGCGCAGCAGCGCGCAGCTCTCCGTACGCATCGCCGAACAGAGCGTGGTCGCGGAGCGCGAGCGCATCACCGCCGCGGCCACGCTGGCTCGCTCTCGGGAGGACGCTGCACAGAGGCGGCTCACGCTCGCCACGCGCACGCTCGCCGTCGCCGAGAAGACGTACGAGGCGGAGAAGGCGCGCTTCGAGTTCGGGCAGTCGATCCCGATTCAGGTCCAGGAAGCCGAAGACGACCTCCGGCGCGCTCGCCTGCGGGTAGCTCGCGCTCGGGTCGACCTGGCGGCGGCGCGTGTCGATGTGCTCCACCTCGCGAACCGCTTGCTCGCGAACTACAAAGGCTAAAAGCGCACTTGCGAAACAGCGCCGGCTTCTGCTGAACTGAGCAGACGCCGATGCGCTCGGTCCTCTCGAGAGTCGCGCTCCTCGCCGGCTTCTCGGTCGCTGCTGGCGAAGCGGCGGCGCAGGGCGAGTCCCCGCCCTCCTCCCCCGCGCCGAAGGCGGCGACGGCACCCGTCATCGTCCCGCCCAAGCTCGTGAGCGACGTCGACGTGCCTTACCCCGAAGGCGCGAGCGGCGACGCGACGGTGACGCTCGTGCTCGTGGTCGCAGCTGACGGCTCGGTGAGCTCCGCGATGCCC
>JAEZYO010001041.1 GCA_023419055.1 Pseudomonadota bacterium
TGCCGTAGCTCGCGAACATGACGGCGCTGATCTCCGTGTTCGGCGGGCAGTCGACCTTGGCGGTGGCATTCTGGCTCCCGCTCCCGCACGCCCCCAGGATCTCGCACGACTCCCCGAAGTAGCCGTCCGGACAGTCGCAAGTGAAGGCGTCGACGCCGTCGACGCAGACGCCCCCGTTCTCGCAAGGCGAGTCCGCGCACTCGTCGACGTCGATCTCGCAGTCCGTGCCGTCGTAGCCAGGCTTGCAGTCGCAGCTATATCCGTTCACTTCGTCGCTGCAGCTCGCACCGTTCTGGCACGGCTCCGGGGCGCACTCGTCGATGTCGTTCGAGCACGTCTTGCCGTCGTAGCCGTCCGGGCAGTCGCAGCTGAAGTCGTTCATGCCGTCCGAGCACGTCCCGCCGTTCACGCACGGCCCCGTCGCGCACTCGTCCGGGTTGTTACTGCACGTCTTGCCGTCGTAGCCGTCCGGGCACTCACAGCTGAAGTCGTTCACGCCGTCCGAGCACACGCCACCGTTCACGCACGGGCTCGACGCACAGTCGTCGATGTTCTCCTCGCAGAGCGCGCCCGCATAGCCATCGGCGCAGTCGCAGCTGAAATCGTTCACCTCGTCCGTGCAGGTCCCGCCGTTCGCGCAGGGGTTCGAGGCGCAGTCGTCGATGTCGTTGGAGCAGGTCTTGCCGTCGTAGCCGGGCGGACAGTCGCAGCTGAAGTCGTTCACTTCGTCCGTGCACGTTCCGCCGTTCACGCACGGCTTCGAGGCACAGTCGTCCGGGTCATTGCTGCAGGTCTTGCCGGTGAAGCCTTCCGGACAGTCGCAGCTGAAGTCGTCGACCTCGTCCTTACACGTTCCGCCGTTCACGCACGGCTTCGAGGCACAGTCGTCGATGTTTTCGCCGCAGGTCGCGCCCTCGTAACCGGCGGGACAGTCACAAGTGACGCCGCTCTCCCCCTCCCTGCAGGTTCCGTCGTTTTCGCAGGTATCCGGGAGGCACCCGGCGGACGCCGCGCCGCCATCGCCGCCGAGCCCGGACTCCCCCGCGCTCCCCTCGTCACCTCCTGCTCCCTCGTCGGTCCCGGGGTCGCCCCCGCCGCCGTCTCCACACGCGACCAGAGAGCTGAAGGTGACGAAGCCAGTCAACGTGGCGAGCACGGCGAACTCACGGAGTCTCATAAGAGGACGAAGCTATCGAGACCGCGAAGCCTCCGTCAACGCGGGTTTCGGCTCTGCTCCGTGCAGATCTCCTCAGTCGTTCACGCGTCTACGACTCCCGTGTCCGCGTCCGCGCACCACGAGTGAGATCACGTCAGCGACGCATGGACACGTTCATCAAGAGACCGAAACCGATCAACATCGTCACGACGTTCGAGCCGCCGTACGAGAAGAGCGGCAGCGTGATACCGACGACTGGCAGGAGCCCCGTCGCCATTCCGACGTTGAAGAACGAGTGCCAGAAGACCATCGCGCCCACGCCGATCGCGAGCGCCGCGCCGAAGCGATCCTTCGCCTGCGACGCCACGTGAATCGCCCAGATGACGGCGAAGCAATACAGCGAGAGCAGCACCAGACTGCCGACGAAGCCCCAGTCTTCGGCGAAGACGGCGAAGGGGAAATCCGAGTACTGGTCGGGCATGAAGCCGAACTGGTTCTGGGTCCCCTGCATGAACCCTTCGCCGAAGAGCTGACCGTTCCCGACCGCGGTCTGCGACTGGAGCGCGTGCCAGCCCGTGCCCGACTTGTCGAGCTCCGGGTTCATGAAGCTCGTGACGCGCGCCTTCTGGTACGGGCGCAGCACGTATTGCCAGGCGAGCGGGACCGCGATCCCGACCGCCGAGAACAGCGTGAGCAGGCTCGAGCGCCGGATCTTGGTCATGGCGATCATCGAGCACGCGGTGAGCAGGATGATCAGCGCGGTACCGAGGTCGGGCTGCGCCATGACGGCGCCGAACGGGATCGCGATGACGAGCGCCGGCTTGGCGAGATCGAGCAGCGTCCTCGGCTCGGTCTTCGGATCGTTGTGGAGGATCTTCGCCACCACCAGGATGACGACTATCTTCATGAACTCGCTGGGCTGGAACTGAAAGCTGCCTATTTCGATCCAGCGCCTGGCCCCGCGGATGTGACCGCCCGTGATGAAGACCAGGCCGAGCGCGACCAGGCCCGCCAAGTAGACCAGGTTGGCGAGGCGCTCGAAGAAGCGATAGTCGATGGCCGCGGCGAGGATCGCGAGGATGGTCCCGACCACGATCCAGTAGATCTGTGAGACGTAGATGTCCGCCAGGCTCGCCTGACGCACGCTGTCCACGTAGACGCTGGTCGCGCTGTAGAGGTTGACCAGCCCGAGCGTGATGATGGCCATCACGACCAGGAGCAGCGGCATGTCGACGTGCGTGCCGCCTCGGAAAGTAACCCGGTCGCGCATCACGGGCCTCCTGCCGCGGTCGCGCCCGCGCTGGAGCCGCCGAGGCGCTTTTCCTTGAGGCGCTGCCACTCGCGCACGACGCGCATGGCGACGGGCACCGCGTTCTTACCGCCGCCGCCGCCGTGCTCGACCAGCACCACGATGGCGATCTCCGGCGAGCGCGAGGGGGCGTAGCCCGAGAACCAGGCGTGATCGCGGTTGAAGTACCAGACCTTGTCCGGATCGACGCCGCGCGGCGTGACGTGGCTCACCTGAGCCGTCCCGGTCTTACCCGCCATGTCGACGCCGGCGATGCTCTCCGAGTGCGCCGTGCCGGTGCGCTCCGTCACGACTCCCTCGAGCCCGCCCTTGATCATGGCGAGCTGCCCTGCGTCGAGATCGACGATGCGACGCACGCGCGGAGGAAACTCCTGCACGACCGTACCGTCGCTGGTCTCGATGCTTCGCACCACCTGGGGCTGATAGAGCGTCCCGCCGTTGGCGAGCGCCGCGTACGCGAGCGAGAGCTGGAGCACGGAGACCGTGGTCGCGCCCTGCCCGATCGCCGAGAGCAGCGTAAAACCGCCGCGGAAGGCCTCCTTGTAGCGCCGCGTGTACCAGCCGCGCGTGGGCATTCGTCCGCGCGCCTCCGGGTTCACGCCGATGCCGGTCTTCATTCCGAAGCCGAAATCGAGGCCGATGGCGGCGAGGCGGTCGATGCTGATGCGGGCGCCGAGATCGTAGAAGTAGCTGTTGCACGACTGCACCAGCGCCTCGTGCAGGTTCACGCGACGATGGACGCCGGTGCAGCGGAAGTAGCGCTTGCCGTACTCGTACCCGCCTCGACAGTCGACCTCGGCGTGAGGATCGATGATGCCGTCCATCAAGCCCGCGAGCGCCGAGAACGGCTTGTAGGTCGACCCCGGCGGGTAGGCGGCCGAGATGGTCTTGTCGAGCGTCGGCTTGAGCGGGTCGACGTTGAGGCGACGAAACGCCTCGCCCACGGCCTTCACGCCGTTTCCTCCGGAGACCACGTTCGGATCGAAGCTCGGCTTCGAGAGCTCCGCGAGGATGCGCCCGGTTCGCACGTCGAGCACGACGACGGCGCCCGCGAGCTGACCGCGGATCGCCTTGTCGATCGCCGCGACGAGCTCGACGTCGATGGTCAGCGAGACGTCACGGCCCGGGATGGGCTCGACGCGGCGCGGCTCCTCGAGGTACTTCGCCTCGAGCTCCTCCATGTTCTCGCGCTTGGCCCCGCGGAGGACCTTGCGCATGCCGCGCTGGCCGCGAAGGTAGCTCTCCCAGCGCCGCTCGACGCCGACCGCGCCGGTGCGATCGCCCGCGCGGTAGCCGCGCTCCGAGAGCCAGGCGAGCTCGTCGCGATCGACCTCGCGCATGTAGCCGACGAGGTGCGCACCGAGCTCGCCGTACGGGTAGTAGCGGACGGGAGCAGGAGTGACCTCGACGCCGGGCAGCTCGTGGGCGTGCTCGTTCAGGTAGGCGACGGCGTCGCGATCGACGTCGACCTTGATCAGGAGCTGCCGCATGCGCCCCGGATCTTTCTCCGGCAGCGCGCGCCGCTCCTTCACCTTCGTTTCCATGCTCAGGCGCTCGGCGTCGTCGAGCCGGATGAGCTTCACGAGCAGCGGCCAGACCTTGTCGTAGTCGATCTGCCCGGGCGTCACGTAAAGGTTGTACGAGGGCCTGTTCGCCGCGAGCACCCGCCCGTAGCTGTCGCGGATCACGCCGCGCGTGGTCGCGAGCTGGCGCTCGCGCACGATGTTGCGGCGCGCGTTGGCCCGGTGGACGTCGCCCTCGATGAGCTGCAGGAACACCAGGCGCCCGACCAGCGTGAGGAAGGCGACGATGACGGCCAGCACCATCCACCGATAGCGACGGCGGAACTCCCCCACGTCGGAGCGCTGGACCAGAAAGTTCATTTCAGCCCGCGGGCGCCCCCGCTTCCGAAGCGCCCACCGGAGCCGCACCCGGCCGCAGGCGCTGCGCCAACCGGAA
>JAEZYO010001060.1 GCA_023419055.1 Pseudomonadota bacterium
CGGACGAGCCCTTCAGCTTCTTCGTCACGAGCCTCGCCAGCATGACCGAGCTTGCGCCGACCGAAGACGGCTTCGGCGGTGATTTCAGCTACGGCGAGACCGGCCCCGGCGCGGGCCTGCGCGGCGCCGACAAGATCTGCGCGGCCATCGCCGAAAAGAGCATGCCCGGCAACAACAAGGTGTGGCGCGCCTTCTTGAGCGCCACGGCCGGCGAAGACGGCGAGCCGGTGAACGCCATCGATCGCATCGGAGAAGGCCCCTGGTACGATCGCATCGGTCGGCTCGTGGCGGAGAACGTCGAAGGACTGAGGAGCAGTCGCCCGACCGGCGGAGACAGCGCGATCGCGAACGATCTGCCGAACGAGTTCGGAGTTCCGAACCACCAACCCGATCCGAATCAACCCGCGGTCGACAATCACGACACGTTGACGGGCTCCGACGAGAACGGCGAGCTCCTCAGCATGAACGCAGCGGCGACGTGCAATGACTGGACGAGCGCCGTCGGGAACACCGGCCAGCCGCGCGTCGGCCACTCGTGGCCTCGTAGCGGCGGCGGCGGTCCCGGTGGCTTGCAGAGCTGGACGTCGACCCACAACGCAGGCGGCTGTGCGCCGGGCGTCATGCTCGAAGACGCGGGTGGGCCCCAACAAGGCGATCTGAGCGTGGGAGCCGGCGGCGGCTACGGAGGCATCTATTGTTTCGCACTGACCCCCTGAACGACGTGATCTCGAAGCTCTTGATGGGCGGGCTCGTCTCGCTCTCGTTGCTCGGCTGCAGCAGCGACGAACCGAGCGCGCCCGCGGCCGACACCACCATCACCGAAGGCGAATGCCAGATCTCGGGTGACGCACCCGACTCCGCCTCCGAGCTACCTTGCAAGGCCGATTTCGAAGCGCTCGCCTCGGTCCCGGTCGATGCGAGCTTGCCGGGCGCCCGCTCGGTCAAGGTGGTGCTCGACCAGGCCGGCGCGGACGCGCTCTACTTCCAGAACAGTCAGAAGTACGAGATCCACTACGACTTCGTGTCCGAGCACCTCTCCGGTGGCGATCTGCCGCTCGTCCCCGCGCTCTCGAGCTTCAACGCCAGCGAGTACTACACGCCCGATCGACGCTTCATTCTGGGCGCGGTCACGCACTACGACGGGCCCGACGTCTGGGCGTTCGAGCTCTCGCCCTACGACACCGCGACGTCCGCGATGATCGAGAAGGTCTACGCGCGTATCAAGGAGTCCGCCTATTTCGGGCCCGCGCTCGTGTTTCATCCGACCTCCGAAGCGCTCGAGGCCACGGCGAAGAAGCTCTCCTCGAGCGTCCGAATCAAGACCACGGACGAGCTCTACGATTCCATCGACTACCAGCCGCTCACGCTCGGGAGCGCGGTCGGCCGGCTGCACTTCGCGCGCGCGGCGGACCTCGCGGAAGAGTACCTGGCCTACGACGACATCGTCGTCCTCGACGAGGCGCCGAACGACATCTCGGTCGTGGCCGGCCTCGTCACCGAGGAGTTCCAGACGCCGCTCTCTCACGTGAACGTGCTCTCACAAAACCGCGGCACGCCGAACATGGGCCTCAAGGGAGCGCTCACGAACCCGGAGTTCGTCGCGCTCGAGGGCAAGTGGGTCTCTTTGACGGTGACCCCGACGGCGTACATCCTGCGCGAAGCGACCGCGGAGGAAGCTGCCGAGTACCAGGAAGCGCACCGCCCGGAGCCGGTGACTTTGCCGGCGCTCGATCTCTCCGTGACGGACCTCCGGGACATCGAGGACGTGACGCCCGAACCCGAAGGAGAGACCCTGCGCGAGTCGCTCAAGATCGCGGTGAACGCGTTCGGCGGGAAGGCAGCCCAGTACTCGATCCTCGCCAAGACCGACGGCGTGCCGGTCCCGAAGGCGTTCGCGGTACCGGTCTACTATTACGACCAGTTCATGCGCGAGAACGGTTTCTACGACCGCATCGACGCGCTGCTCGCCGACGAGGACTTCCAGAACGATCCCGGCGTGCGGGACAGCGAGCTTGCTGCCTTCCGCGCGGACATGGAGGGCGCCCCGGTCGACGAGTCGTTCCAGAAGGCGTTGAAGGACAAGCTCGCGGCGGACTACCCGGGCGAGACCATGCGCTTCCGCACCAGCACGAACAGCGAAGATCTCGAGGGTTTCCCCTGCGCCGGCTGCTACGAATCGCAGACGGGCGACCCCGCGGCCTGGGACGACGTCCTGAACGCGATCAGGACGACCTGGGCGAGCATCTGGCTGTTTCGCACCTTCGAGGAGCGGAACTACTACCGCATCGACCACAAGAGCGTCGGGATGGCGCTGCTCGTCCACCACAATTTCCCGGACGAAGAAGCCAACGGCGTCGCGACCACGAACAATCCCTACGACCCCTCGGGCCTCGAGCCGGCGTTCTACATCAACGTGCAGTGGGGCGGCGAAGCGGAGGTCGTTCACCCCCCGGCCGGCGTGACCAGCGATCAGTTCCTTTACTACTTCGACAACCCGAACCAGCCGATCACGTTCATCAGCCACTCGAATCTGGTGCCCGACGGAGAAAACGTGCTCACCCTGTCTCAGACGCACGAGCTCGGCGTGGCGCTCTCGGCCATCCACGAGCGCTTTTCTGAAGCGTACGGGCCCGCCTCCGGCAACGATGGTTGGTACGCCATGGATGTCGAGTTCAAGTTCGACGACCGAGACTCGCCCGGTGAGGCACCGAAGCTTTACGTGAAGCAGGCTCGGCCTTACCCCGGGCGGGGTAATAGTGAGTGAAATGGTAGCGTTCCCGTCCTCGCGGCTCGCCGGCACCCTGGCGTTCGCCGCGCAGCTCCTCTCGACAGCCGTTTTGACCGCTCAAACAGCGGAAGGTCCGACCGATACCACCGCCGAGGGTGATTTGGCGGCACCCGACGCGGCGAGCCCCGCCGAACCTCCTCCCGCGCCCTCCGAACCCGCGCCGGACGAGGTTCAAGAAGAGGCGCCCCCGCCGGCTCCACCAGCAGCGGCGGCGGTGCCTCCGGAGCCTCCCGCCGAAACGGAGAAGAAGCTCAAGAAGAAGGACCGCTTCGAGCCCAAAGGGCGCGTGATCGCGCGCGCCGAGCTCGCGAGACGCGAGGTCGACTTCGTCACCGCGGACGCGGGCGTCGAGCCGCGCGAAATCGATTCGCTCGATCTCGCGCTCGAGAGCATACGAGCAGGCTTTCGTTACACGAGCCCGATCGAGCGCGTGACCGCGACCTTGAGCGTCGAGTTCACCGGCAAGGTGAAGCTGAAGGATGGCTACGCCGACTACGAGGGTGACATCTTCGGCGCGCGGGCGGGCCAGTTCAAGGTTCCGACTTCTCCCATCGACGCGGACGGGCGCCTCTCTCTTCCGACCGCCGACCGAGGTTTCATCAACGAGATCCTGACCGACCGGCTCGAGATCGGGGGCCGCCGGCCGGGCGTCGTCGTCTCGGCCCGAAGTGAAGGTGACGTGTCGGCTCGCCTCGTGCTCGGCGCATTTCAAGGGTCCTACGTCGACGACGAGGCGACACGCGACACCGAGCTCTTGTCGGCCCAGAGTCTGGGCGCACAGTCGCTGCTCGCGCGCGGTGAGGTCGCCTTCGATGCCGTCGAGCTCGGCGGCTATGTGACCTACCGGGTCGGGACGGACGGAGTTCCGGCGCTCGGCGAAGAGCCCGATCACTTTTGGGCCGGTGCTCTGGATGCAAAGCTCGACCTGCCGGTGGCCGGCGGCGGCGTGCGGGTCTGGCTCGACGGCACGCTCGGCAAGAGCTGGTACTCCGAGTCCCAGCAGGACGGCGATCCGACCTTCGTCTCCGGGCGCGCGATCGCGGCGTTCCGCTTTGGCGGGGCCGACAAGGGCGACTTCTATCTCGAGCCGTACGGCTCCGCCGGTGCGCTCGACCCGGACCTCCGAGTGACGTCCGACCTAGCGTGGGAAGGCGCGCTCGGGATCAACGTCGGCTTCTGGAAGCGCGGGCGGCTCACGTTCCAGGGAGATGCACAGCGCACGCTCGAGAACTTCCCGGCGAGTTACGCGCTCGGCTTCTACCGCAACAGGCGTTCCCTGATCACCCAGGTGACCGTGGAGTTCTGATGTTCGTCGTTTTCGAAGGCATCGACGGGAGCGGCAAGACCACGGTCTCGAACCGGGTCGTGAAGCGGCTCGTGGAGCAGGGGCTCTCGGTCAAGCACGTACGCGCCGAAGGTAAGTTCGCCTCCTCCGTCACCGAAGCCGTACGCGCGCTGGCCCGCGACGTGAGAAACCTCGAGCTCGTTCCGAAGGCCGAGTTCTTGCTCTACGTCGCGCGCGAGGTGCAGCTGCTGGAGGAGGCGCTGATCCCCGCCCTCTCCTCGCACGACGTGGTGATCGCCGACCGCTTCCTCTACACCGCAGAGGTGCTCGCGCGTCACGGCCGGCGCGTCGATGAAGACTTCATCGACGCCGTCTTGCGCGCTGCCGGGAAGGAGCTCGCTCCCGATCTCACGGTGCTCGTGGACGTCGACCCCGTGCTCGCCCGTGCTCGACGCCGCGCACAAAAGCTCGAAAGCTCGGAGCTCAAGCCGCCTTCGAGAAAGGGCCTGACCGGAAGCGGCCTCCAGCACCGGCTGCGTCACGGCTACCTGCGGCTCGCGGCCGGAGCCCCCGAGCGCTGGGCCGTCGTGAACAACGACGATCATCTCGAGCGCATCGTCGAGCGCGTAAGCTCGCTGATTCTGAGCGCGCGCGAGAAGGGCGTGTGGCGCACCTTGGTCGACTTCCGCGAGGAGAGCGAGAATCGCAGCGAGCGGCGCCGGCCGCGACGGATCGAAAACCGCACGGACGCGCTCGACGTCTTCCTCGACTGGGTGGGCCGCCGCGCGACGCTCGAGCCCAAAGTCGCGGCTCATTTCCTGGCAGGTCTCGCCGGCGAGGCGGTGGATCGTCTGCGCCTGGAGCTCGCGGACCGTGCACCGGCGGCGCTGATCACCGGAGCGCGCGGCCTGGTCGACGAGCTCAGCGTCTCACTTCGAGAGCGCCTGGCGCCCGGCGAGCCCGTCGCGGTGGCGCGTTCGCTCGGCGGCATCCCGAGCGCTCACGCCCCGAGTCGCGCTCTCCGCCGGCAACTCCTCGAACCCGCGGGCGCTGCCGTGGCAAGCTCGCTCGTCGGCCTCGACGACGAGGAGTCCTGGGCGCTCCGGGAGGAGCTGTACGAGCGCTACCCGAGCGAGGTCGTGGGCTCGCTCGCGGGGCTCTCGGGGGAACGGGCCTGGACGCTCCGAGAGCGCTGGCACGAGCGCCACCACCGGGACATCGACGCGTCGTACGAGCTCGGGCGCGTCGCAGCGCGCTCCGTGCGCTCCGTGCCTGGAGAGCGCGCTTTCTCGATTCGCGAGCGGTCGCGTGCCTCGGCGCCGATCGAGGCGCTCCGCTCCATCGTCGCCCTCACGGACGAACGGAGCTTTCGCTGGCGCGCCGAAGCGCTCCGCCGCGCGCCGCGACCGGTGATGGAAACTTTACGCGGCGTCGACGACGAGCGTGCCTGGGAAATGAGGAATCGCGTGGTCGTCGACTGCCGTGAGGCGCTCGACGGCATCTCGGGGGTCGACGTAGAATCAGCGTGGAACTTGCGTGAATCGTACGCTGACGTCTGGCCCTGCGCGGTGGTGAAGAGCCTCGGTCCCCTAGCGGACACCGAGCGAGGCAACGCTCTTTTGTCGCGCCAGCTCGAACGTCATGCGGAGAGCCCGAACGTGCTGCGCCACGCCGCGGCCATCGCACTCGGCGCCCACCAATTCCTCGCCGAGGACCTCCAGAGCTCATGAACTTCGAGCAAATCTTCAGTCAGACCCCCACTACGGTCCCGCACGTCCCTGCGCTCATCGTGCGCATGGCGCTGGCGACCGTGCTGGGCGCCTTCGTCGCGCTCCGCGGCTGGCGAGCATTCTTGCCGAACACCGCGCCCCCAGGCCCGCAAATCGTGCAAGCGCAGACGCTCATGGCGGCAGCCGGCGCGGTCATGATCGTGGTGCTCGGGGATCATCCCGCACGCGCCTTCGGCCTGGTGGGCCTCGGCTCGTTCATCCGCTTCCGCTCCGGCATCGCAGATCCCCGCGATGCCGTGGTCACTTTCGTGATGATCGGCATCGGCATGGCGTGCGGCCTCGGCCTGCTCACCATGGCCGGCGTGGCCGCGGTGCTGGTGAGCCTGATCCTGTTCTTGTTCGACCTCGGTGAGTGGCGGCTGCCCCGGCGCACGCTCGTCACCATCAACGCCGAAGATCCATTGCTGGTGATGAAGCGGGTGCTCGAGCTCTTCCCGAACTCGCGCATCGTCGAGCTTTCGAACAACGCGGTGGAGCTCGGCAAGGAGAGCGGTCGAGTCGTCATCGAGATCAGCTTGCGCGGCGATCAAGACGCAGGTTCCTTCCGCGGGCACCTCGAGAAGAGCGCGGTACCGGGGATTCGCCGCGTCGCGTTCGCCACCGAATGAAGAGAAAGCCATGAAGCAGCTGTCCAAGTCCCTGTTCCTCATGTTCGCCGTCGTCGCTTGCGGGAGCGAAGATCCTTCCGCGAACGCGGGCGGCCCGGGCGGCGGCTCGAGCACGGAGACGCTCCTGCCCTGGAAGACGGGCAATCGCTGGACCTACCAGGTGACGGAGGACGGCGAGGTGAGCACGAAAGAGACGACCGTCGGCGATGAAGAGCCGGTAGGCGGAAGCGGTCCTTCGAGCGGGCTTACCGCGTTCAAGGTGGTCACGAAGAAGAAGGACGGCGCCGACCAGACGGTGAGCTGGCAGGCCGTCGACGGTGACCGGGTCGTGCGCTACCGGGAGCAGTCCTTCTCCGCCGGGACGAGCACGCTCGAGCTCGAGGAGCACTGGGATCCCCACAAGCTCCACATCGACTGGAGCCCCGAGCATACGGAGGTCGGGGCGACCTGGCTCGAGGAATACGAAGAGACGAAGCTCCCGGTCGGCGACACCGCGAGCACCTCGAGCCGGCGCGATCGGTGGACGGTGCTCGCCAACGACGAAGAGCTCACCGTCGGGGCGGGGACCTTCCAGAACGTCGTGGTCTTTCAAAAGGTGGGCGGCGACACCCCGAAGACGTACTACTACGCGCGCGGCGTCGGGAAGCTGAAGGAAACCGGCGGTCAGACCGAGGAGCTCGTCGACTACGAGCTTGCGGAGTGATGCTCCGGCCGGACGCGCCACGAACGCCTCGCGCCGACGCGGAGATCACCGCGGATCGGGACGAGACCAAGTACCTGATCGCTCAGGAGCATCGCGGCGGCCTGGTTCGCGCCCTCGACCGACACCTGCCACAGCACCGCTTCCGAGGTGAGGGCCAGAACCTCCTCCCGAGCCCGCAACACTTCGTCTCCACCGTCTACTTCGACACACCGTCGCGCCTGCACTTCAGGGCGGCGCAGGAGAACGAGGACGATCACGTCAAGGTGAGGGTCAAAGAATATTACGACCTTCACCCTTCCCTCGCCGAGCTCGCGACGAACCTCGACGAAGTCCTGCACCGACCGCCCTGGGTCTGGCTCGAGCTCAAGCGACGTCGCGGCACGCGCACGAGCAAGCACCGCGTGCGCGTCGAGCGCCGCCTCGTACCCCAGTGGCTCGCGGGCCACGGTGAACGCGCCTCGGGCGAAGCGGAGCTCGTGAGGAGTTACGTGAGCGCGCTCGCCGAGCCGCTGCTCGCTTTCGGCCTGGTCAACTACCGGCGCTCCTCCTGGCAGAACGAGAGCGGCGGGCTGCGTGTCACGCTCGACTGCGAGCTCGCCTTTTACGAAGCGCCCGATGATCTGTGGGAAAAACCTGCGCTCGTACGGACGGCCCTCGGCAAGCCGCGCGTGCGCGAGCAGCGGCTGCTGCTCGAGATCAAGCAGCGCGAGGCCATGCCGAGCTGGCTCGAGGCCGCGCTCGCCGACGCGCGCGCCCGACCCGTCAAGTACAGCAAGTTCGTGCGCGCGCTCGAGGCGCTCGTGACCGATGGCTGAGCAGCTGCGGAGGCTGCTCGCGCGCTTCGGCCCGCTCGTGGTCGGCGCGATCCTGCTCACCGTCTACCTGCATTTACCCGATCCGAGCGCTCCCACCGCGAGCGTGGACAACGACACGAGCGCCGGCGTCTCGGAGCAGCTCGAGATCCTAGACGTGCGGCCGCTCGATCCCACGCCGAACAGCGCGGTGGTGATTCGTTACGTCGGCGCCGCGGAGGTGCTGGGAGCCACGCTCGCCAAGGAACCGATGACCATCCTCGAGCGCCCGCCGGGGGCGCTCGTCGCACGCCTGCCCCCCGACGTCGGCCCGGGATACCGCAAGATCCGCGTCCACGACGCCGAGGGACGGAGCAAGCCGTTTCGCATCAAGGTCGAAGCCGTCGACTGGCGCAAGCGCTTCCGCAACCTGGTCGGCGGGCTCGCGCTCGTTCTTTTCGGGCTCGAGCTCTTGTCGCGCGCCGTGAGGGAGGCGACCGGGCTCGACAGCGCGGCCAAGCTCGCGCGCGTCGCCGTTCGACGTGACGCCTCCTTCGTCTTCGGCGGTCTCGTGGGCGCGCTCGTCCAATCGACGAGCTCGGTCGCGGGGCTGCTCGGCGCGCTCGTGGCCACGAACTTGCTCGGGCTCACCGCCGCGGGGGCGGCGTTCCTGGGCGCAGAGCTCGCGAGCGGTGTCGCGCCGTTCCTCTTGACGAGCGTCGTCGCGCCGAACGAGGGCCTGATCGCGGTCGCGCTCGGCGTCGTGTGGATGCGTTTCGCGACCGACCGACGCCAGAAAGCACTCGGGCGGCTGGTGCTCGGCGCCGGCGTCATGGCCTTCGGGTTGCACGTCCTCCGCCCCGGCTTCGAACCGCTGCTCTCGGAGCCCTTGCTCATCACTTTGCTGGATGGCTTCCAGGGGCACGGCCTCTTGCCGACGCTGAACTGCGTGGCGCTCGGGATCGGGCTCGCCGCCCTGTTGCAAGGGCCTGCGC
>JAEZYO010000116.1 GCA_023419055.1 Pseudomonadota bacterium
AGCTCGCCGCGTCGTACCCCATCGACTGGAACAGCACGCTCGACGCCGTGCGATCGCGCCGCAACTCGGACTCGCCCTCGACGCCCTCCGACGTCTACTACTACGGCCTGCTGAAGCCGGTCGCCACGTTCAATCAGTTCTGCGGAGGATCCTGCACCACCGGGATCGGCTTCGTCAGCAATCAGGCGTCGTACCGGGCAGCGCTCGGCATCGGCTGGGCCGACAACGCGTCGACCACGACCATGGCCCACGAGCTCGGTCACAATCATGGCCGAAATCATGCTCCTTGCGGCGGACCTCAGGGCGTCGATCAGAACTACCCGTACGAGGAAGCGCTCGTCGGGGTCTGGGGCTACGACTACCGGCAGAAGTTGTTGGTGGATCCCGGCAAGTACACCGACATCATGGGTTACTGCGGCAGCAAGTGGATCAGCGACTACACCTACGACGGCCTCTTGAATCGCATCGCTCAGGTGAACGGCGCGCTGAACCAGTTCTACTCTCCCGGGCTCGTGCAACCCTGGAGGGTGCTGCTCGTCGACTCGCACGGGCCGCGCTGGGGCTACCCCGTGGATGAACCGGTGCCGCCGAACGGTGAGCCCGAGACCGCGGAGATCCTCGACGCCGACGGCAATCTCCTCACGGTCGTCGATGTTTACCGCACCGAGATCGGGGACTTCGACGGGGCGTCGATCCAGGTGCCCGTACCCGAGCCCGGCTGGCACGCGGTGCGGGTCGCGGGGTATCCGCCGCTCGCTTTCGGGGCGCCGATCTCGCTGCCCACGCCTTGAGCGGAGAGCTCCAGAGCACCGATCGGTTTGGCAACCGATCGGTGTTCTCTAGTCCTTTGTCATCGGGGCGGCACGCGCCGCCCCGCCCCGCGGAAGTGACGCGCTTCGCGATCCTCGAAGGAGGAAATTCCGCGGGGCCCCACCCCACGCGGCCGCTTTCCCCCGTCGGGGATCGACGCGCCGCGCGATCCTCGAAGGAGGGCGAAGCGCGTCGCGGCGGGCTCATTCGATCAAACCGTTTGTCGCTCTAGCCGCCCTGGGCGAGCGCTGCTCAGTAGTTCTCGCCCTTCTTCTTGGGCTTCGGTCTCACGACGCGGAAAGGACGATTCAAGACGGGCTGCCCGTCGAGCGTGACGCGGACGCTCCAGTCGCCCAACGGATCGCCGGGGCGAAAGGCCAGCGGAATGTCGAGCGTGGTTTCGCCGGGGCGGGTGCTGACCTCTCCGAACTGCACGATGCGATCGAGCGCGAGCCCCTGGTCCCCGTCCGGGGGCGCGGAGGGGAGCGCCTTGACTCCGGCGTCGCTCGCCTTGAACGGCTGCGGCTTGCGGGGGCGTTCGAGCTCCCAGCGCACCTGACGCGGCGGGTCGGGCGGCGCACGAAACGTCAGCCTGATGACCATGCCCTTGCCCGGGGAGTCGGACTCGAGCGGGATCTCGCCGAGCTCCTGGATCTCCGGGCCGTAGAAGACGCCGAACTGCGCGCGCTTCAACCCGAAGGGTTCCTCGCCGGACCGCTTCGAGTCGCACGCCACGCTGGCGAGGGCGAGGGCCACGGCGAGAAGCACCTTCACCGCTCGAGCTCCCGGCTCATGCGCGCGAAGGCCTGCACGCTGAGCGTCTCTCCGCGCGCGTCGAGATCGATGCCGGCGCGCTCGGCGGCCAGAGCGACGGCTTCCTGATCCCGCCCGGGGATGTTGTGCCAGGCGTTCCGGAGCTTCTTCCTCCGCTGTTGGAACGCGCCGCGCACGAGCGCGCGAAAGATGGGGGTCTCCTCCGCGAGCGGCTCGGCGTGCGGGGTGAAGACCACCACCGCGGAGTCGACGCGCGGCTGCGGGTAGAACGCGCCGCGGCGGATCACGAGCGCTCGCTCGACGCGGTAGGCCGCCTGTACGAAGACGCTGAGCGCGCCGTAGTCTTCTTCTCCCGCGGAGGCGGCGAGGCGATCGGCGACCTCGAGCTGCACCAGGAACACGACCCTGGAGAGGAGCCCTCGCGCGTGCACCGCCTTCTCGATCAGGGGGCCGGTGATGTTGTACGGCAGGTTGCCGCAGAGCACGCGCGGGGCGGGGGAGTCCCCGAGCTCTGCCCCGACGTCGATGCCCTTCGCGTCGGCTTCTCGCAGGACGAGCTTGCCCGCCGCGAGCTCGCTCGCGAATTCGGCGGCCAGCACGGGCACCAGATCGCGGTCGCGCTCGACCGCGATGACGCGCGCGGCCCGTTCCAGCAAAGGGCGCGTCAGGGCGCCGAGCCCGGCGCCGAGCTCGAGCACGGTCGCACCCTCCGGGGTGCAGAGCTCGGCGAGCCGGCCGACGAGGTTACGATCTTCGAGGAAATTCTGCCCGAAGCTCGATTTCGGCGCCAATCGATGGCGCTCGAGCAGCTGCTTCGACGACGGGGTGCTCACGCCGCGCCTCCCTTGGTCTCGGGCTCGCGACCGAGCGCGGAAGCGCGCTTGCGGACGCGATCGGTCTTGATGCCGAGCCGCGATAGCGCTCGTTCTCCGCGCTGCTGGGCGAGGCGGGCGCGCTGATCGAGCGCCTGGTTCACGACGGAGCCGACGGGGCTCTTCGGGGCCGGGAGCCCCGAGGCGTCCTGGAGCGTGAGCCAGCGCAGCTCGGGGCGGCGCCGAAACCGGCCGAGCAGGCGCTCGAGGTGCGGGCGCGTCAACGGATCGGGCGCGGGAGACCAGAGATAGATCAGGCTCGGCCGCGCGCCGCGCTCGTCGAGCTTGAGCAGCGCGCGCGCGAGCTCCGTGTCGGTGCGCGGCCTGTCCGGCTCGAGGCGCGGAGGCGAACCGATCCCGAACGCGGCGAGGTAGCGCCGCAGCGCGCGTTCACGCTTGGAGCCGGCGTGGGCCTCCGCCTTCGGAAAGGGCGCGCGCGCGAGCAAGCGCTCCGCTCGGCGCGCGATGCGGTCGAGCTCCGTCGGCTGGACCTTGCCGGCCGCGGCGGGATCGAGCGGCCGGAGGTGCTCGAGCACTCGGATCGCGACCTCGTTCTCGTCCAAGCTGCTGCGATCCGCGTCGGTGCACGCCGTCACTTCCGCGAGGGCGCTCAGCAGAGCGGCGCCGTGCTGGGTCGTGCGAGCCGGCTTGAGCCAGGCGAGCGTGCGCGCGCCCACCACCCCGAGCCCGACCGAGTCGCCGCGCGCGAGGTGTCGCAGCGCGACGCCGGCGACCTCGTCGATGGCCTTGTCGAGCGGTGAGTCGCCGAGCTCACCGCTCCAGAGCTCGACCGAGGCGTCGAGGAGGAGAAAGACCACGTCTCGCTCCTCGCGCTCGAACTCGCGCACCATCAGCTGCCCGCGTCTGGCCGAGGCTTTCCAGGCGATGCGCCGGAAGGGGTCACCCGCCTGGTGCTCGCGGAGCTCACGGAGCTGGTCGCCCTCGCCGGCCAGCCTGCCCGCGCGGCCCTGCTCGGCCTGACGCTGGCTCCGTCCGCCGCGCGCGGTGCGGGCGAAGGTGAGATACGGGCGCGGCAGCACCTCGACGCCGTACGGGTTCGCGAAGGTGAGCGGCACCTCGAACAATCCAGGGCCCCCTTGGAGCTCGAGCGAGAGGCCGTGGAGGGCGTGCCGGCCCACGCGAAGCGCACGAACCCGAAGGGTGACGCGGAGCCGTCCGCCAGCCGGTACCTCGCCTTCGGTCGGCGCGATTTCGACCTGGAGCTCGGGGGAGCAGACCGGGCGCAACCCGGTGAAGCGAGCCGCCCGGTGGTCACGGTTTCGGATCTCGGCTTCGAGCTCGATCGATTCCCCCCGAGCCAGGCGGGCGAGCCGGCTCTCCCCGCGCCAGAGCATTTCGAAGCCGGCCGCGCGGATGCCGGCCACGCTGGTGCGCGTCGCGAGCCGACCGACCGCGAGCCCGAGCAGGAGCGCTCCGGCCCACCCCACGATCGACGGCGAGCGCAGGAGCACGCCGAGCGCCACCGCGACCAGGCTGGCGATGGCGATGGCGGCGCTTTCGCGGGTGGGGTGAGTCTGCACCGTGGCGGAGCCTAGCACTCTCGTACCCCGCCGCGCTCCTTCGATCCCGGCATTGACAGAGCTCCGGGCGCCGTATTTGCTCGGGGCGCCGTGAAGCGCGCCCGAGCCCCCCTTGCCCTCGCGTGTGCGCTCGCGTGGCCGCTCGGGACCGCAATGGCCGAGCCTTCCGAAGCTCCGGCCAGCGGATATTCGAGCTACGAATCGGCGACGCTCGGCGCCATCCTCGAGGCGAGGGATCTCGAGCTCGATCCCGAGCCCGAAGGCAAGACCATCGAGAGCATCGAGATCGTCCGGCTCGAGGTCTTCGACGAGACCGACCCCGTCCCGGACTTCTTCAACATCTTCCACACGACGACGCGAGAGGTCGTGATCCGGCGCGAGCTCCTGTTCGGCACCGGGGAGCCATTCGAGCTCCGCAGCGTGGAAGAGACCGCGCGCAACCTGAGGGAGCGCCGCCAGCTCTCGCTCGTCCTGATCACGGCGGCGAAGGGCAGCGCGCCCGATCGCACCCGGGTCATCGTCGTCGTGAAGGACGTCTGGAGCCTGCGGCTCAACTCGAACTTCGCCGTGGGGACCGGCGGGCTCAGCTACTTGCTCCTGAACCCGAGCGAAGAGAACGCCTTCGGCACCCACGCGAGCGTGGGGGCGCTCTTCATTCTCTACCCGGAGAGTTATTCGATCGGCCTCTTGGCGTCACAGCGCCACATCCTGGGCACCAGGCTCCAGGGCTCGCTCAGCGGCAGCCTGATTTACAACCGGGACAGCGGTCACATCGAGGGCTCGACGGGATACTTCACCTACGGTCAGCCGCTCTACGCGACCACGGTCGAGTGGGCCTTCGGCACCGCCATCGTCTGGCGGGACGAGATCACGCGCATCTACGAGGGGTCCGAGGTCAAGACCTTCGACGCCGAGAGCACCCCGGAGGACGACGCGCTCCCGATCGAGTACCAGAGCGACCGTCAGCTCGGCGGCTACGAGGTCACCCGCTCGTTCGGGCGCACCCGCAAGTACGACTGGTCGCTCGGGGTCGAGGCGGATCGCCGGCGCTACCGGTACGTGCCGCCGCCCGGAACCTCGCGCGAGGTCGTGCGCGAGTTCGAGGAGGCGTGGCTCCCGGTGAGCGACACGCGCATCAGCCCCTTTTTGCAGTTTCAGACCTACTCGACCCGCTTTTTCACGACCATCGAGCTCGAGACGCTCGGGCTCCAGGAGGACTATCGCCTCGGCGCGGAGACGATCCTGCGCTTCTACCCGGCGAGCACGGCGGTCGGTTCGTCGCGCGACCTGATCGGAACTCTGGCGGGTGTCTCCTACACCACCACCTTCGGAGACGGGCTGCTTCGCGCGCTCGGCTCGAACACGCTCGAGTACGACCTGGGCGGAGAGCATCACGACGCGCTCGCGGTCGCGCGCTTGCGCGTCGCGTCGCCGCGTTTTTCGCTGGGGCGGCTGATCGTGGACGGCGTGTTCATGGATCGCTACGAGAACTACCTGCGCCGGAAGTTCTACCTCGGCGGTGACGGCCGCCTGCGGGGCTACCCTCAGAACGAGTTTTACGGTTCGACCGCCGCAGCGGCGAACGTCGAGCTTCGCACGACGTCGGTCGACATCCTCTCCGCGCAGGTCGGCCTCGCTGCCTTCTACGACGCGGGCGACGCGGCACAAGGGGTCGAGGCGCTCTCGCTGAAGCAGTCGGTCGGCGCCGGGCTCAGGATCCTCTTCCCGCAGGCGAATCGCGCCGTCTTTCGCTTCGACTGGGGCTTTCCGTTGTCGAGCGGTTACGCCACGCTGCCGGGGGCCTTCTTCGTCACGTTCGATCAGGCCTTCACGATGCCGGAGCTCGATACCCCGTCGGTGACGAGCTTCATCAGCTCGAGCGACTGAGCGCCCGCGGGTCAAGGGTCTCGCCGGTGCTATCCTAGGCGAGTCGAGGTGCAGCTTGCCGGAAACCCGACCTCCGATCCCGGTTCACTTGCTGAAGTTCGTGGTCGAACAGGACTACGGCAAGTACACCGCCGTCGATCAAGCGGTCTGGCGCTTCGTCCTCCTGCAGCTGACGACTCGCCTTCGGGAGACCGCTCACCCGGCTTACCTCGACGGCCTCGCCTCCACGGGCATTTCGGTCGAGCACATCCCGCGCATCGAAGAGATGGACGAGCGGCTCGGACGCTTCGGGTGGGGCGCCGTGTGCGTGGACGGGTTCATCCCGCCGCGCGCGTTCCAGGAGTTTCAAGCTGCCGGTTACCTGCCGATCGCCGCGGACATGCGCACGCTCGAGCATTTGGTGTACACGCCGGCGCCGGACATCATCCACGAGGCGGCGGGGCACGCTCCCATCCTGTCGGACCCCGAGTACGCCGCCTACATCCGGCGCAGCGGCGAGGTCGGCGCGCGCGCCTTCACGTCGCCCCGCGACGGGCTCGTCTACCGGGCCATCTACGAGCTCAGCGAGATCAAGGAGAACCCGGAGGCGTCACCGGAGGACGTGGCGCGCGCCGAGCGCGTACTCGAAGAGGTGCTCTCGAGCTCCGGCGAGGCGAGCGAAGCCAGCCGGCTCGCCAGGCTCTACTGGTGGACCGCGGAGTACGGGTTGCTCGGCACTCCCGAGGATTACAAGCTCTACGGCGCCGGGTTGCTGTCCTCGCTCGGTGAGAGCCACTCTTGCCACGACCCGGCGGTCGAGAAGTTGCCGCTCGACGTCGGGTGTCTCGACGTGCCGTACGACATCACTCGGCCGCAACCGCAGCTCTTCGTCGCCAAGGACTTCGCCGAGCTCGAGCGGGTGCTCGCCGAGGCCGAGCGCTCGCTCGCCCACGTTCGAGGCGGAGCGCTCGCGCTCGAGCGTGCGCTCGAGAGCCAGGAGCTCGCGACCCTCTCTTTCGAGCGAGATCGCCAGGCGATCGGCGTCCTCGCCGGTGTCGAGGAGGTCCTCGGGCAACCCGGGTTCTTGAGGCTGAACGGTCCGGTCGCGTTCGCGCGCGCGGGGGAGATCGTGCCGGGGCTCGGCCCCGAGACACAGCCCGCGGGGCATGTCGTTTTGCTCGGCGCTCCGCGCTCCGGTTCGCTCGCGGAGGAGGCGGCTCGCATCCTGTCTGCCGGTTCGGGGCAGGTGACCTTCACGAGCGGGGTGGAGCTGTCCGGGCGTGGCGCGCGGGCAATGCGCGACTCGACGGGCGAGCTCTGCGCCCTCCGCTTCGACGGCGCGCTCGTCTCGGACCCGGAGCGAGGGACCAGCTGGGACGGCCCCTTCACCTGGTGGCTCGCCGGTGACTTCGTCACGGCGCGAGCGGGGGCGAGCGATCCGGCGTTCTACCCGCCCACGCCGCGCTCGCCGCTGCGCGTGCCGAAGAGCCGCCGGCTTCCCGACCGTGAGGCGCACCTGCTCGCCCTGTACGAGCGGGCGCTCCACGCCGCGAGAGAGGGCGGGAGCGTGCTCGCCGAGTTCGACCGCATCGAGGCGCACCTCGAGGAGCGCTTCCCCGACGAGTGGCTGCTGCGCTGGAACCTGCTCGAAAGCCTGCTCAAAGCGGGACACCAGGGGGAGCTCTTCGCTCGCCTGAAGCAGGAGCTCGAGGCGCTCGAGGAGCACTACGAGAAGCGTCAGCCGATAGCCTCCGGCTTGCGCTACCTCGCGAGCCTGCGTCTGAATTGCTGACGTTCGTGATATTGAACGCCGTACGATGAAGGTACTGGTCACGGGCGCCACCGGGCACCTCGGCATGCCGGTGTGTCGCACCCTGCAAGAACGCGGGCACGAGGTGCGCGCCGTCGACCAACGCCACAAGCCGGGGCTCGGCGTTCGCCTCGAGCTAGCCGACGTGAGGGACGAGCTGACGGTTTACCGCTTGCTCGACGGAATGGATGCCGTCGTCCACCTCGCGAACCATCCGAATCCGAACGCGGGACCGTCACCCGCCACGCTGCTTTCCGACAACGTCGCCATGAATACGAACGTGTTCATGGCCGCGCACGATCTCGGCGTCTCACGCATCGTGTTCTCGAGCACCATTCAAGTGATGCTCACCTTCGGTTGGCCGCGCTCGAAGGCTCCGCCGTTTCAGATCCCTTATCTGCCGCTCGACGGCGACTGCCCTCCGAACACTGCGACCAACCCCTACGCGTTGAGCAAGCTGTTCGGTGAGCAGCTGCTCAAACAGCTCGTCGAGAGTCGTCGGGATCTGTGCGCGACCGTGCTCCGGTACCCGATGTTGCTTTCGGAGCTCCAGCGGGACCGCTGGTTCCCGAAGCCGGTCGCGAAGCTCCACGTCGATGCCGTGGACTTTTACGAATTGACCGCGCACCTGATGCTGGACGACGCGGCCGAGCTCGTCGCAGCGGCGCTCGAGCGCGAGGCGCCGGGCTACCACCAGTACTTCCCGGCCCAGACGTTCGATCTCGTGGATTACGATCCTGCGCGCCTGATCCGTGAGTTCTACCCTCACGTATCGCTCCGGAGACCCATCGAAGCGATGACGAATTTGATCGACCTGGCGGCCGTTCGACTTGCGCTCGGCTGGGAGCCAAAACAGCGAATTCGCGCCGAAATCATCCCCCGCTGACTTCTCCCTGGGGGCGTCGAGCCCCGTCTCGGGCTGAGGCGAAGGCAACGCGGGTGAAACTACGCGACGAAGGCGTGCGTACGCTTCGGCGACGCTTGGTGGAGTTCGGCCGGGGTCGCTAAATGACTGGACGGTCAGACAAGATCAGGCTAGCTAGCATGTTCGAAAAGTCGGAGGCTGACCCTTGGACGTCTTGACGGATGTTCTCCAAACGGTGCGAGTGCAGGGGGCCTGCTATGGCCGCGTCCAGGCGGGTGCTCCCTGGGCGGTGTCTGTAAGGTCTGGCGCCGAAGCCAAGTTCCACGTCGTGCTTTCGGGGCGCTGCGCGCTGCTCGTCGAGGGAGACGAGCCGCGATGGCTGAATCAGGGCGACATCGTCGCCTTACCCCACGGTCACGCTCACGCGCTGCATGACGACCCGACCACGCCGGCTCGTCCGCTCGAAGAGCTCATGATGTGTCGACCCGATCGCCGCGGGTTGGCGATCGAGGTGGGGGGCGCGGGCGTGCGGACCGAGCTCGTGAGCGGTCGCATTCGCTTCGAGTCACCGACTCACAACCCGCTGCTGTCGGTGCTGCCGAAGGTGATGGTGCTGCCCGGCGAGGCGAGCCGCGGCGTGCAGTGGCTCGAGCCGACGTTGAAGTTCATCGCTTGGGAGGTAGCGTCCGGCAAGCCCGGCGCGCACACGGTGGTCAGTCGCCTCGCCGACGTGCTCTTCATTCAGATCGTGCGCGGCTACCTGGCGGGCTTGCCCGAAGACGCGAGCGGTTGGCTCGGCGCGCTGAAGGATCAGCAGATGGGCTCGGCCCTCTCCTTGATTCACCAGAACCCCGAGCGCGATTGGACGGTGCTCGCGCTCGCCGAGCACGTCGGCATGTCGCGCTCCGCGTTTGCCGCTCGCTTCGCGCGCCTGGTCGGAGAGCCTCCGCTTCACTATCTCACGCGCTGGCGCATGCAGAAGGCGGCGAGCCTCTTGCGAGAAGGGCAGGCCTCGCTCTCGGAAATCGCCATTCAAGTCGGCTACGACTCCGAGGCGGCCTTCAGCAAGGCCTTCAAGCGCGCCATCGGCAGCGCTCCTGGCGCCTATCGGCGACGTCTCCGCGACGTCGGCGAGGCAGCCTGAACTCGAGGTCGAGGTCCTCCTTGGACGAGCCGCGCTCGAACCTCGAGCGCGGCCCCGTCACCAAGGCAGCGCTGCTCGGTGTCGGCCGCGGGAGCCTGGCTCGCAACGCCGTGGCGGGCGCCGTGGCGACGCTCGCCGACTTCGCCCTGGTGAGCGCGCTCGTGTCCTGGGCGCGCGTGTCGCCTCCCGTGGCCACCCTTTGGGGTTGTGGCCTCGGCGGGGTCGTCAATTTCAGCGTGAACCGGGGGTGGGCCTTCGAGAGCTCGCTGCCCATGCGGCGCTCCGTGGTGCGCTACGCGCTCGTGAGCGCCTCCAGCGCCCTGCTCAACGCAGGCGGAGTCGCAGGCTTGCTGGCGCTCTCGAAGCTCGTTCACCCCGCGCCGTACCAGGTCGTGTGGTGGCTCGTTCGTGGCTTGGTCTACGCCTTTTTCAACTATCCGCTACAGCGCGAGTACGTCTTCGTCCACCGGGCGCGCTGAGCTCGGAGCGGCGTTCACTCGCCTCGACCGCGCGCGGCGGCGTGAGAAGTCGAAAAGAGGCGTGGAAGCGCCATCGCGAAATGCGCTGACCGATGCCCAGTGGACGCTGCTGAAGCTCGCCGTGCCATCGCGGCGCGGCCCGCCCCCCAAGCTGGACATCAGCAATGCACTTTGCCGTTCTCGAGGTGGGGTCTCCACCAAAGTCCACGCCCTCGTCGACACGAGGGGGCGCCCCATCCCATCCAAATCACGCCGGGACAACGGCACGAGTCCACGGTCGCCGAAGAGATCATCCCGAACCTCGCGCGCGGCGAAGCGTTCATAGGCGACACCGGCTACGACTCTGACGCCATCCGCGGCGAGCTAGAGTCGCTGCAGAGCAGCCGGCTATCCACGCAAGTCCCACGCGGAAGAAGAAGCCTCGCCGCGCCAAGTGCGCCTTTGAAACATCGATGCTTGATGTTCACGTCGGACTTCCGCTCCGACCCCGCTCGAGCAACCCGACCTTGCGATTTGATGCGAGCTCTTCGGCTCTGGCAGCTATCCCCGTTTTCATGAGCAGGGTCTACCGCGGCGCCCCATGCTTCCAAACGGCCTCTTCGAACCAGAACAGAATCGGTCTGCCGCGCAGTAGTCTCGAATCGTCCAAAGAGACGACCACCCAACATGAGAACTCGGCGAGGCGGAGCGCGCACCAGCCCGCGTGAGTCGCAAAAGCTCTCGGGTCAGGATCGGGACAAGAACGAAAGCTCCAGCCGCCGGAGGCGGCACCGCGACGACCGAGAAGTCTTGAAAGACCAGATCACGATCGCTCCAAGAGACGAAAAGCCAACGTAAGAGCCCGGCGAGGCCGGGCGCGCGCCGCCTAAGAGCTCGCGCGAGTCGCAAAGACCTTTCAGGTCGCTACTCACAAAAAACAAAAAATCAAAATGAAAGCCGGCTCGGAACGCCAAGACCGAGCCGGCCTTCGGGGTGTCGGAACGAGGGATCTTCGGCTCAGCGAGGCGCCGCGGTCGGAGGCGCGGTGCTCGCAGTGGGGGTGCCGCCGATCACGATCTCGACACGACGATTGTTCGCGCGGCCCTCGGGCGTGTCGTTCGAGGCCACCGGACGCGCTTCACCGCGGCCCTGGGCGACGATCACGTCGGGCTTCACGCCGAGGCTCACGAGATAGTCACGCACTGCGTCCGCGCGAGCCTGCGACAGCTTCATATTGGTCTCGTCGCTGCCGCGCGAGTCCGTGTGGCCCTCGACCGTGATCTTGCGGTCGTCGCCGCCGTCGAGGATGGCCTTCGCGACCTCGTTCAGTCGGTCGCGCGCCGCGGGCAAGAGCTCGCTCTTGCCGGTGACGAACAGCACCTCGCCGGAGAGGGTGATCACGGTGCCGCGCGCCTCTTCTTTTACGGAGGCGATCTTCTGCAGGCTCTCGAGCGCGCGCTGCGCTTTGGCCTCGGCTTCTTGCCGCGCTTGCTTCTCTTGCGCAAGCTGTGCCGAGGTCTGGTTCAGCCGGTTTGCGGTCTCGCGGTTCTGCGCCTCGAGGCTCTGGACGGTGCCGCGAGAAGCGCGGAGCTCGCTCTGCGCGCTCGCGCGAAGCGAGTCCTGAAGCGAGCCGTACTGCTTTTCGGAGTTCACCTTGGCAAGCTCGTTCTGCTTGATGGTCGCGGTCACCATGGCAAGCTCCGCGCGCCGCTCGGCCACGTACGCCTTCGCGACCTCGCGCTCGGATTGCGGGTCGTCCGCGTGCGCGCGCTCCGCGGCCTCGAGCGCGCTCTTGGCGCTCAGCAGCATATCGGGCGAATAGGTCGCCGCGTGACTCGTGCGCGCGCGATCGTAGGCCTCGCGAGCGCTCACGAGCTGGGGGGTAGGGGTGGTGTTCGCGCAGCCGACGGCGCCGAGAAGCGCGGTAGCCGCCAAGAAATGACAGGTCTTCATCGTCTTGCTCCTTGGTCTCGCGTCACTGCTGGGGCGCTCCGGCCTCGCGCTTGAGCTCGCCGATCTTCGCTTGCGCCGCTTCCGCTTCTTCGCGCGCCTTCGCCTCACGCGCATAGGAGAGCGAGAGCTCCGCGTCGGCCTGCGCCTTGTCGAGCGCGAGCGCAGCCTCTTCGTTGTCTCCGTCCGCTATCAGGCGCTTGGCCTCGGCGACGCCGTCCTGCGCCATCTTCAGGTAGAGCGCGCTGTTCGGTGTCTCCGTCGCGCCGACTGCCTCGGCGGCCTTGATGGAAGCCTGGGTGTTGGTCAGCTTGCTCGCCGGCACGGCAGAAGAGCCGCAAGCCACGAGCAGCGAGCTTACCGCGAGCGCGGCGAGCGTTCGGGCGTGCCGATCAGTGCCTGTGCGAAAGGGTCTGGTCATCGTTCGACTCCCAATGAAAGAGCGCGGAGGATGTCACTTCGCGCTTGCGCGGCACTGAATAGCAACCGGCGCGCCAACGCCGAGAACCACGGGAAATCCTGGCGCTATCGGCGTGGCGGCGCGTCGAACCGAGATGAAAGGCGCACGGAATTGGGGTGTGGCAACTTGGCCAGGCGGGGCGCCGGAGGGCGCGAGCTCAGCGCGCGCCGCGGCGGTAGCTGACCCGCGTCAGCGCTTCGTCGATCACCGCCTGACGAGAGCGCGCGTCGCCTTCGACCTCGGGCACCAAGATCATGCGGTGCGCGAGCACGAACGGAGCAACCTGGCGAACGTCGTCGGGGGTCACGAACGCACGGCCCTCGAGCACTGCGTGAGCTTTCGCGGTCCGGAGCATCCCGAGCGAAGCGCGAGGTGAGGCGCCGAGCACGACGCGCGGGTGGTGCCGGGTGTAGTGGCAGAGCGCTACCGTGTACTCGTAGAGGTCGTCCTCGACGTGCACTCGAGCCGCGACGGACTGGAGCTGCAGGACGTCGCTCGCGCCGAGCACGACGTACGGCTCCGGCGGCGCGATGCCG
>JAEZYO010000088.1 GCA_023419055.1 Pseudomonadota bacterium
CGTGGCGCTCGTCTCTTTCAGGACGCGCCAGCCGCCGTACGCCACGAGCAGGGCGATCAAGAACGAGAGCACCGGATCGGCTCGCCGCCAGTCGAGGTACACCACCGCGAGGCCCGCCAAGATCGCCGCCACGGACCCGAGCGCGTCGGAGAGCACGTGCGCGAACGCCGCGCGGACGTTCATGTTCTCCTTTTGGCTGCGCGCCAACGTCAACGCCACGATCCCGTTGATCCCGAGACCGACGACGGCCGTGGCGAGCATCGCACCACCGCGGATCGGTACGGGGGTGAGGTAGCGTTCGAGCGCCTCCTTGAACACGAGCACCGCCACTCCGGCGAGCGCCATCCCGTTCACGAACGCGGCCAGCACCTCGGCGCGCCGGTAGCCGAAGGTTTGCCGCTCGGTGCGGGGCTTGCTCGCCACCACCTGCGCGAACAGCGCGAGCCCGAGCGCTCCTGCATCGGCGAGCATGTGTCCCGCGTCCGCCAGGAGCGCCAAGCTGCCGCTCCAGTAGCCGACCGCCGCCTCCACCACCATGAACGAGGCGGTCAACACGACCGCTATGAGCAGAGCTTGCTTCGCTGCTCCGCGCCCGTGCCCCCCATGCGCGCCATGGCCACCGTGTGCTCCGTGACCACCGTGCGCGCCATGGCCACCATGCGCGCCGTGACCGCCATGCGCTCCGCGAGCACCATGACCGCCATGCGCTCCGTGGCCGCCGTGGGCTCCATCACTCAGCGCTGTCCGGCTCACGGCTCGAAGCTACCTCGACCCCAGGCTCGAACTCTAGCGCCGGCTTCGGTTCGACCGGCAACCTCGCTCAAAAGGTCGAGCGACCTTCGACGTTCCTGGCGAGGGACGCATCCTTCCCCAGATCGAACGAGTAGAAGAGCCCACCGCCGACGTTCAGCCCGGTGATCGAGCCCGCGCCCGAGGCGCAATTGCCGATCACGTCGCCGTCCAGCTTCCGGGCGATCCCATCGGCGCGGGCGACCAGAGACAGGTTCGTGCTCAGGCGGTACGCCCCGCCGAGATAAGCGCCGAGGCTCGGACCAGGCCCCCCCGTGCCGGAGCAGGAGAAAGTTTCCGGCGAGCCCGTGGTAGGCAGCTGCTCGCGGATCCCGTTCGCGTCGAACGATTGCCAACCGACTCCGAGCCGCAAGCCGAGGAAGATCTCCGTGCGCTCGGTCCGGTAAGGGAACACCCGCCCCCCGAGCCAGAGCGACGTCACGTCGTACTCGACGGAAACGCTGTTCAAGCCGTTCGTCGAAGAGCCGCGCCCGAGGCCCGCGCGCTCGAGCTCGAGCCCCACCGCCCATGCGCTGCTCAGCGCGAAGTACCCGCCCAGCTGGAACGCCGTGTCGAGGTGCTCCTCGCTCTCGAATTCAGCATTGAACGATCCGAACCGCCCGGAGACACCGACCAGCCCCTCGAGCGCAAACGAGTGGCCCTCGCGCCAGGCATCCGCACCGAGCGTTCGGCGTGCCGTGTCGGCTTCCGGCTCGTCACCCTTCAGGGGTGACAACTTCGAAGGCGCGGCGGCTTGGGTGCGAGCTTGAGTCTCGGTAGGACTCGGCGGAGGCGGAACCGCCGGCGGCGAAGACGTCTCCGCAGCCACCAACATCCCAGGGTTGGTGGGAGCAGGTGCTGCGCTGCCCTCCTCTGCTCCTGCCGAAGGTTCGGCATCGGCAGGAGCCGCCTCGGACGATGCCGGCGCGGCCGTCGCCGAGGGGGTAGGTGTCGCGGGTTGAGGCACCGTTCCGGGGGCCGGTGCGCTCCCGGAAGGGGCTGCCGCCTGACCGAACGCAAGGCCAACCCAACCGGTGACCGTCATGAGGCCCAAGACCGCGAAATGCCTCGACATCACTAACGACTATATCCCCTCGTGAGCGCCGTTGACAGACGGCGACGCTGCTGCCACATTCCGCCGCGGAGAGATGACCGAGCGGCCGAAGGTACCTGATTCGAAATCAGGCGTACCCGCAAGGGTACCGTGGGTTCGAATCCCACTCTCTCCGCAAAGCCTGGCCTAAGCAGCCGCGGTTCGTCCCCTCGCCCGGGCCGAGCGCGCGGCCCACCTGGAGAGGTGACCGAGTGGCCGAAGGTGCTTGACTGGAAATCAAGTGTACGGGCAACCGTACCGAGGGTTCGAATCCCTCCCTCTCCGCAACAACATGAGCCCGCTGTCTCCGCCCGAGGGTGGCGCTCGGGCTTGGGGCAAGGCTTGGGTTGGTTTGGGGCTCACCGCGGGCGCAACGCCTGCCACACGAGAGCGAGCGCGGTCTCCGGCTCAGCAAGCACCACCTCAGCCGGAAGCCGAAGCACCCGGTAGCCTGCGCGCGCGAGCTTGCGGTCCCGGTGCGCATCCGCCGCCCGCCGCCGCGTGTGATAGCCGCCGTCCACTTCCACGATGAGCCGCGCGGATAGCGCGACGAAGTCAGCGATGAATCCGGCAACGACCACCTGCCGGCGAAACGCGACTCCGAGCGCCCCGCCGCGGAGTAGCAACCAGAGCGCCTCCTCCGACGGCGTGGCGCGAGAGCGAAGCTCCCGAGCGCGAGCCACGAGCAGCAACGAGCGCGACGACGAACTGCGAGCCATCAAGCACCTCCGAGCGCGCGGCGTGGGGCCGGGCGCAGCTCCCCTCGCGCACGATCCGTGACACGCCCGAGTGATCCGGAGCGTCCACGTGGG
>JAEZYO010000167.1 GCA_023419055.1 Pseudomonadota bacterium
CTCGTACCAGGGCCTGATCGCGCAGGGCGATCTGGCCGACTTTTCCTGGGCCCCGGTGCTCGTCGCCTGGGGGCGGAACAACCGGAGCGCGATGCTCCGGCTCCCCGGCAACCGCTACTGCGTCGAGAATCGAGCCGTCGACATGTCGACCAACCCGTACCTCGCGGCGGCGATCACGCTCGCGGCGGGGCTCGACGGGATCGAACGCGAGCTCGACCCGGGCGAGCCGTTGAACGACGATCTCTATCGCCGCGGTCGCAAGGAGCTCAAAGCCGCGGGCATCGATCTCTTACCGCGGACTCTGCTCCACGCTCTCGAAGCCTTCGAGGCGGACGCGATTTCGACCCAAGCCTTCGGCGCCTTCTACCGCGACGTCTACTTGGCCCACAAAACCACCGAGTGGGAGCGAACCTTTTACGCGGTTTCGGAGGAGCAGCGCGAGCACTACCTGACGTTCATTTGAGGATGTCCCGCAGCGCCTGATCCACGACCTTCGCGTCCTCGGGGTTCCGATCGGGGCCGCCGGCGACGTGCCCCCAATTGGACTCGAGGATCCGGAGCTCTGCGTTCGGCATCCCTGCCACCTCGAGCCGGCTGTCGTCGACGTGGAAGTAGAGGTCGGTGCTCGACGGCATCACGATGGCGCGCGCCTTGATCGCCGCGAGGGCGGCCGCGAAGTCGCCCTGGAAGTATTCGTTGTCGCTGATGTCGGCGCGCTGCCAGGTGGACAGCATGCACAGGAGGTCGTTCGCGTCCCACGCCTCGTGATCGCGACCCCACGCCTCGAGCAGAGCTCCCGGTGAAGCGTGCCCCAGTTGGCGGTACAGGCCCTCACGGAAGAAGGCCTGGCTGTACGCCCAGCCGGCGTACACGTGTCCGAACGCCGATAGCCCCCGCAGGGGCGGCGAACGGTAGCGCCCCTCCGCGAACGAGGGATCCGCCGTGAGCGCTGCCTTGACGCCTTCGAGGAAGACCCAGTTGTGCCGCGCGGTACGCGCCGAGCCGCACAGCGCGAGGAGCCGCTCCACGCGATCCGGAAAAATCGCCGCGTGGTGAAACGCCTGTTGGGCGCCCATCGACCAACCGAACACGAGCGCGACCTTCTCGACCTCGAAGATCTCGGTCAGGAGGCGTTGCTGCGCGAGCACGTTGTCGAGCATCGAGATCTTGGGAAACTCGGCTCCCGGTTGCTCTGCGTGGTTGCTCGGCGAGGACGAGACACCGTTGCCGAACAGGTTCGGCACCACGACGAAGTAGCGCTCCGGGTCGAGCGCGCGCCCGGGCCCGACGAGCTTCAAGTTGTCCGCGTGACGCCCCGTGAAGTACGTCGGGAAGAGGACGACGTTGTCCCGCGAAGGGCTGAGCTCACCGCGCGTCGCGAAAGCCAGTCGCGCGCCGCGCAGTGTTTCACCCGACTCGAGCTCGAAGTCGCCGAGCTCGAAGTGTTCGCAAGGAAGGTCCAGCAAGACACGCCGAGCCTACTCGAACTCGCGCCCCGAGGAAGGGGGGAGCTCGTTCGGGTCAAAAATCAGCGGCGTCGAGCGATTCTCCGTTCCTATCGCCCTTCCACGCGCGCTACGCAGGCTTTCGCGGCTCGGCGGGCCGGGAGCCCGGGAAGCGTCGTCTTGTTCTTCTCCAGTGTTTCCGCGACCCACGCCGGACCCACGGGCGAAGCCGATGCTCCGGCGAGCCGCGAGCGCAGAGCTCGCGCGAGCCTGGCCACATCACCTTCGAGAGTGACGGCTGTCTACGCTCGCAAGGCCGAGAGCTCGTGGGAGACGCGCAGGCGCAAAGGATGCCGGGTCTTTTTGGTGTGATTCGGCGCGCCCTTGCTCGCACCGGGCGCCGCCTCGGACAACGCCGAAAATTTCGCAGCCAGCTGGTGTGGAGCGTGCATCGCTCCGGCTGGCTCGCCTCGCGAATGCGCGGAGGACAATACCCGTGCCTTCGAAATGGTCGTAGCGAGTCGCCGTGATGCGCATTTCGAAGCACTCGAGTCTCGGTCGCCCTCTGGGCAAGTGGTTCTGCGTGGCGAGCCTGTTCACCTTGGGCCTCGTCGCCTGTGGCAACAACGAGGACGCGAACAACAGCGCGACGGGGGCGGGTGGCGAGACCGCCGGAACCTCCGGCGCGGGTGGCTCGAGCGCCGGCACCGCCGGGACGACGTTTGGCGGTACGAGTGGTGGCGGGGGCGCTTCGGGATCGGGCGGAACGAGCGGCGGTAGCGCCGGAAGTGGCGGCGCTGCGGGCAGCTCCGGCGCGAGCGGGAGCGCAGGACTCGGCGGAAGCAGCGGTGGAAGCGCGGGCACCGGAGGTAGCGGTGGCTCGTCCGAGGTTCCTCCGCACACCGGCACCTGGAAGATCATGCCGCTCGGCGACTCCATCACGGCGGGCGGGTGCTGGCGCGCGAAGCTCGAAGCCGGGCTCGCCGAAGCGGGAATCACCGACATCGATTTCATCGGCACCCGGGACGGAGGCGGCGGTTGTGGCGTCGCGAGCTACGACCGCGACAACGAGGGCCACGGCGGCTACATCGTCTCCGACGTGCTCAAAGAGAGCGGGACGGGCACGCGCCCGGGCGGCGCCGACGGCAACGATCCGTACGTCTCGGACGCGCGCGATCTCGCGACCTGGTTCGACGACGTGACACCCGACGTCGTGCTGTTCCATTTCGGCACGAACGATGTCTGGAACGCGAAGTCTACGGAGACGATCCTCGAAGCGTACACGAAGATCCTCGAGAAGGCGCGCACCCGGAACCCGAACGTCAGGGTGTTCGTCGCGCAAATCATCCCCATGTCGGGCTCGGTTTGCGGAGAGTGCAACGGGCGCATCGCCACGCTGAACGCGGCGATCCCGGGCTGGGCCGACGACAACTCGACCGCCGCCTCACCCGTCGAGGTCGTCGATCAGAACAGCGGCTTCGACGTGAACTGGACGAGCGACGGGGTCCACCCGAACGACGACGCCGGGGCAACCGCCATCGCCGACAAGTGGCTCGACGCGCTCGTGCCGGCGCTGAAGTAGCGCACCAAGCCTTGTTGGAGCCCCACATCACGTCGTGGGGCTCCGAGGTTACCGATCCGCGGGGAGCGTGCTCAGGCTTTGGGATTCAGCAGGATCTGCATTTGCGCCGTCACGACCGGCTTCGCGCCCGAGGTGTCGAGAGTGGCTTTGGCGCGGAGGCCGCTGTTGCTCGCCTCGTTGGCGAGCATGGCGTCCTCGTAAGCCGGGAGCGAGGTTCGCGCCTTGTAGGGCTCGTACGCCTCGTGGACCGACTTGCTGAAAGCGGGCTCGAAGTAGAACTGCGTCGTGAACAGCCATTTCCCGCCGCTGTTCTGATCGTTGTACGTCATGCGTCCGAGCGACGTGGAGTCCTTCTTGAAGGCGACGAAATGGATGTGAAGGTCACGTCCATTGTACCAGCCGGGGAAGACGGTCTTGAACGACACGACGCCGTTCTCGTCCGTCGTCTGCACGCCACGGCAGAAACGATCCGTGTTTTGAAGGTCGTTCTGTCCGGGCGCGCCGGCGTAGGGCTCATCCGGGTTCTGCTCGGTAGCGGTGCCCGCTAGGCCGAAGCCGCTGTAGTAGCCCTGCGCGTCGGTATGCCAGATGTAGACGTCGACGTCCTTGAGCGGCACTTCGTTGCAGGTCGTGCTGGTCGAGTCGAGCAGACGCAGGTGGAGGTGCATCTCCACGCCCTCGGGCGCGTTCGGGTCGTACTGCCCGCTGATATCCTGGCGGATCAGCGAAATATCGTCGTTCTTCTCGAGCTCGTGAATGAAGAACGGCCCTTGGCCCGCGCCATCGGTCTTGCTCGCGGTGCACATCGGCGCGTCGTCCCAAGGAGGCGGGGACGGAACGATTCCGCCGCCGCCACCGGAGCCTCCCGCGCCTGCGGATCCGCCTGCGCCACCGGTCGTGCCGCCCGCGCCGCCCGTCGTGCCGCCCGCGCCGCCCGTCGTCCCGCCCGCTCCCGCACCGCCGGTGCCCGCGCCACC
>JAEZYO010000253.1 GCA_023419055.1 Pseudomonadota bacterium
CTCGCGGGCGCCGAGCGGCAGCAGGGCACGCTCTGGCTCGTCGGGCCCGGGTTCGCAGGGCCGAGCGAGCCGGAGGTGGTCTCGGGCGACGCGCTGGTGCGCGAGGGCGACGCTTTTCGTCTGACCCGCCTCGCGCCGCGTCCCACGCTCGGTCGCGCCGCGCGGGCTCGCCGTGCTCGCGAGCTCGTGGCCGAAGCGGAGCGGCTCGCGCTCGAGCTCGAGGCGGGCGAGCAACGCTTGCGGCGGCTCGACGGCAACCTGAGTGAGCTCCGCGTGCTCGTGGGCAAGCCGGCGCTCTTCGAGCTCGAAGATCCTGCGGCGCTCGCCGAAGAGCGGCGCAGTGAACAGGCGCTGCAGGCGAGCAGCGTCGAGCGGCATCGCATCCAGATCGAGGCGGCGAGCCTCCGGATCACCGCGCTCGAGACGCGGATCCGCGAGCTCCGGAGCGTGCTCCCCGACGCCCACCTCCTCGAGACGCGCGACCAGACGGCGTACGCCGAGGAGCTCGCTCGCGAGCTCGAAGGCTGCGTGCAGGCCAGGGCGGAGCTCGCGCGATCCAGCGAGGCACGCGCGACGCTGAGCGCGCTCATCGATTCCCTGCGTTCGACGCCGCCGTCCCCCGACGAGCTCGCTCGGCGAGCCGGCGAGCGGCAACGCCTCGTCGAGGAGCGCGATCGCGCCTTCGCGCTGTCGCAGGCGCTCTCGGAGCTCGCGGAGCGGCGCGCCGATCTCGCCTGGGAGCAGAGCGAACGCGCGCTCTCCGACCGCACCGAGCTCGTGCCGGCGCTCGAGGAGCAGCAGCAAAAGGCGCGGCAGGTGCTCGACGCCTCGGAGGCCGCGCTCGCCGAGGCCGAACGCGCCTGGGAGGTCGCGACCAGCGCCTGGCAGAAGGCCGAAGCGACCTTCGCCGCGCTCGAGGCGCACCGCGCGAAGCAGGCCGAAGAGCTCGAGAAGGAGGGCGCGGGCGATCACTCGGACAGCGCGCTCGCGCTCGCGGACCAGCTGGTCGAGTCGTGCCGCGTCGCTCACGCGGCTTCGGCCGCGGAGGAGCGCGCGCTCGTGACGGAAGTCGCGCTGATCGGCGAGCGTCACCAGCAGCTCGCCGCCGCGGTGGAGAAGGCGCAGAAGGCGCGCGCCGCGAGCGCCGATCGAGCCCGCCCTGCGAACGCCGGGCTCGAGGCCCTACGCCGAGCGCTCTCGGAGCGCGGGCTCGAGCGCCTCGAGAAGGAGGCCGAGGCGAGCGCCGACGGGAGCGCGGGCAGCTTGCTCGAAGCGCGCACGCAGCGCGAGCTCCTGATCGAGCGCGTGTCCGCCGCGCGACAGGGCGGCGAGCTCGCCGCCGAGCTCAAGTCGCTCTTCGTCAAGGAAGCGACCGCCGAAGCGCACCTCCAAGCCTGGCTCGCCGTCCGCGCGTGGCTGTCGCGCCGCATTCCGGCTCAGATCGCCCAGGGGGTCGACCCGCTCGAAGGGCTCGAGCGCCTGCGCGATCACCTGGCCGCGCTCGAGCGCAGGCTCGCTCGTCAGGAGGGCGATCTGCGCGGCGCCTCCGAGGACATCGCGCGCGGCGTCGAGGCGCAGCTTCGCCGCGCGAAAAACCAGGTGCGGCGCCTGCAACAGAGCCTCACCGGGCTATCGTTCGGCAACATCCACGGCATCCGCGTGCAGATGAAGCGCATCGAGCGCATGGATCAGATCCTGAAAGCCTTGCAGCAAGGCGCAGCGCAGGAGTTCTTGTTCCAGCGCGGGCTCCCCATCGAGGAGGCGCTGAACGAAGTGTTTCGGCGCTACGGCGGCGGCAAGAGCGGCGGCGCGCGCCTGCTCGATTACCGCGAGTACGTGGAGCTCGAGGTGGAGATCCAGCGCCGCGGCTCGGAGAGCTGGGAGCCCGCCAACGCGACCCGGCTCTCGACCGGCGAGGCCATCGGCGTCGGCGCCGCGCTCATGATGGTGGTGCTGACGGAGTGGGAGCGCGACGCGAACCTTTTCCGCGGCCGGCGCGAGCACGGCTCGCTGCGCTTCCTGTTCCTCGACGAGGCGAACCGGCTCTCGCACGATAACCTCGGGACGCTGTTCGATCTGTGCAAGACGCTCGATCTGCAGCTCCTTATCGCAGCGCCCGAGGTGGCTCGCGCGGAGGGGAACACGACGTACCGGCTGGTGCGGACGGTGACGTCGGACGGGCGCGAGGAGGTGATCGTGAGCGGCCGGAGATCGACGGGCGAGGCTGCGCAGGCGTAGTCGAAGATCGGGTTAGCCCACAGTCAGGAGCCCGATGTCGTCGTGACCGACGGACGCTAGCCATCTGTTGGTGAGCTGCAGGGCGGCCAGGATGGTTGCGGTGGCGGGCTCCTGGGTTCGCGTCGGATCGTATTCGAGCGCGTCGATGAGGCGAAGGTCGCGTTCGCTGAATAGTGGTTCCATCCGGCTATCTCGTCTGAATCACAATCATCGGTTTCCCACGACCTTGAACTCCGTACTTGCGCCAGCCAGGGTGCCGGCGGACGGATAGGTACGTTGGAGTCGAGTTCATGTCTGCAATTCCTCGGATTCTCCGCATATACGACGCGAGCGAACACGCCTCCAAATGTCGGGACCATCAAAGCGTGCGGGGCCGTAAGCATAGTCGATGAAGTGCCCTTCCTCACTGTCTTGATCTTCGATGGACAAATGCGCCGAAACGACTCTCAGCTGTTTGAGTATCCGTTCGAACTCATTTTCGAGTCGCTGACAATCTTCAGCGCCGATCTTTTTGTAACTTCCCGCAAAGGAACACATCACCGAACGCCACGCTGGGCGCAGGGCACTGAAGGTCTGTACGAGAGTGCCATGCTCACTTGAATCGGCTTGGGCGATTTTTGCGAGCACTTTGGCATTCTCACGATCGGATCCTTCCGGCATCTCAATGTAGCCGTGGACGAGGATTTGGTTCGACATGATCTACTTGGGCTTTGGTAGGACTGGGAACGAGCTGCGTGGAGGGATGAGGATGCGAGTCTCCGGAATGCCCAGAGCTTTAGCCAATTTCAGAAACTCGGCAAGCTGTGCATCGGACACCGACCTTGTATCCAACAGGAGTTTGACATTCGGATCCCTGAGGGCGGCCAAAACTTTGGCTTGGCTCCGTACGTCGCTGAGCACCGTCGGAAATGGACGCTTGATACTCAGCTGCGTCTGGCCGGCAGCAATGTCGGCTCCTGCCGTGCCTCGACCCGTGGCCGTGCTTGCTAGAGCTGAGCGTTCTGCAGCAATGGCCGTTTCGATCTCAGTGACAGCTTGCGCTGTCACGCGGCCGACATCGGTCTTCGCCTGGGAACGCCGCGCCGCTGACGCGCGCCGGGACGCCGCGCTCGGGCGGCTGGGGTATCGAGTGCTGAGACTCGAGGCGGAGCTTTTGCTGCGCGAGCTGCCCGTTGCGCTCGAGCGCATTCGAGGGGAGCTTGAGCGAGCGCGGTGAGCGAGGGCTGGAGGTTCACTCCGCCCGCTCCGGCAGCGCGCTCGGGTCCACATTTCCCGTCTTGACCGCGTTTCGCAGTGCTTCGAGCCGCTCGGTGTAGCGCTCTACTTCTGGGTCGTCCTTGATGGAGGGGTCGTGTTCCAGGAGCGCTTCGAGCACCGCTGATGTGAATCGTACCCACTCGGAGATGAATTCAGCCGCGCTGACACGGAATTGCTTGCCGAAGAATTGACGAAAGTAGTCTGGGGGATCGCCTATCGGTCCGAAATCGACCGTGAGCTGTTGGCCGCTTCGAACCGCCCCCAATCCCACTGCCGTGCCCTGTTCTGCGAACGCCACGTAATATGGCACCCCTTCGTCC